>DASUWA010000026.1 GCA_036378675.1 Acidimicrobiales bacterium | reverse complement strand
TCACCCCGAACACCAGCTCTTCGGACAAGCCACTCCCGGACCCGCCAAGAGCCTACGACCCCAACAGACCACCAGGCGCGCCCAGACCTCAACCAACCAGAAGAACCGAGCCAGAAAAGCCTCTTGACGCAAAGAGGCGTCCATCCCGCGCCCCGAGGAAGCGGAACTGTCGGTCCTAGAGCCGTCCGTGATTTGGCCTGGGCCTGTCGGCGTTTGGCCAGGTGCGGAAGCAGCGGTAAAGAATATTCAAGGGGTGTTCGATCATCCGGAGAGGTCTGCCACCGCGCGGGCAAGGGTATCTTCGATGGCCATTCTGGACTTGGACGGGTTCTTGGGTTTTCGCATTGGGTCGAGCATTCCGACGATGGCTATGACATCAGCCCAGGGGTCGTAGATCCGCTGCGCGCGTTGTTCCCAAATAGTCCGTAGCTCCTCAGCCATGTCGGGGTCGTAGTAAAGCATGTTGAGCCGGCAGTGGCCGGGTTCGATCGATGATGGTCCAATGCAGGCCGATTGCCAGTCGACCAAGCCAGTGAGTTGCGACCTGTTCCAAAGAACATTTCCCGGATGGAAGTCGCGGTGTACGAAGCACAAGTCTGTGATCGGGGTCGGTCCATGGAAGATCTCCACAGCACGCCGCCAGACCACTGGCCGTGTCGCCCACCTGGGCGGGTCGTAGCTGTTTTGGGTGTACCCGCTGATCGGCCGTACCGAGACGTCGGACGGGACCTTGACGGCTGACACTGCGATCATGGCGTCGACTAGGTCGATCAGGAACCGCCGGCGGTCCTTGGACTCCCAGCGGGGACGTCCTTCAAGCCAAGACATGATCACCGTTGGAACGTCAGCCTGTTCCCCAGGAGCGTCTGCGGCGAGAACCGTCGGAGTCGGAACAGCTGCCGAAGCGGCCAGACGCAAAGCCTTGACCTCGTGAGAGACAATATCCAGACTCTCCGCGAGAACGTCCGCCAAGACGTACCGGCGTACGACCACTCGCATCTGGGCGTCTCCGGCTGAGCGGACAGTTACTCGATGCAACTCCGAGGTCGAACTCCCCCGCATTGGCTCGATGTTGACCACTTCAGCTACATCGAGTGCACCGAGCAGCCATGCCAGGGTCAGGTCCGGTGGCATCGCGCTCATCGCCGCCCGCTGGCTCGTCCGCCGGCAACTCGTCGGTCGTTCCTCCATCGACTCATTGTCTACACCGACACGAGGCACCACCCACGCCATAAAGATCTGTATCCCACCGTCCCACCTTCTACGCAGCATCAGACCTCATCAGCGTCCAACTGGGGACCTCGGAAATGTCATCGATCCGGCGAGCTGACCAATCTGGCGTCCAGAATGTTCCGTTAGGGCGGCCAGCGCACGGACCCGGTAGTCTTGAGCTGTGAGCCACGCCGAGCGGACTGGAGCTGAGAAGGTTCTCGCCGACCTGCCCTCAGAGGAGCGCGCCTGGCTCGTAGAGCAGTTAGCCAATTACCGGGAACTGCTCGCCTACCTCCACGACCATTGATACGACCGAGCCTGGAGTTGGCTATCGCGATCAATCGTCTGGCCCGGCAGGACGATGAATGGTTTGACGAGCCCGACGACCTCGACCGGCTGCGACGAGCGCTCGATGCCATCGATGACGTCGACGACCCGATCACGGCCGCGGCGGTGGTCGCCTATCGGGTCGCGCGGGCGCAAGCGTTCGGCGAAGCCAATAAGAGGACGGCCTTCTTGCTGGCCAAGTGGACCCTCGACCGCAATGGCCAGGACGGTGCCACCGTGCTCCCACCCGATGATCTCGACTTCGCGTCGCTACTGGTAAAAGTGGCCGCCGGACTCGACGTCGAACACCAAATGGTCGAACTCCTGCGCAGCCGCCGACACTGACGATCAACCGACGCCGATTGATTCCATATGGCGCTCTGTGCCCTTGAAGCGCCAACACCACTTGACAGATGCCGAATCGGCGTTCGGTTACTTCGTCGGGCACACGACGGTGACAGAAACGGTTCTCCCGGCCGTCACCGTGACCGGAGTCGGACCAGTGTCTGACTCGGCGCTGCAGATGCCGTCGGCGCCGTTGATGATGAACATTGGGCTATGTGCGGTGACGCTGTAGGCCCCAGCGGCAATCCGCGCCAAGAACCTCCCGTCTGATCCCGCCGCTGTAGTCAGCGTCGTACCGTCAGCCGCCGTCATCGTGATCGTCCCCGGCACAGGGCGAGGGGACCCTTCCGGTACCGCCGAGGACAACTCGAGCACTCCGGCGAGGTTCCCGCGGGCGGAGTTATGCGACGTTGCAGACGAGGCGCATCCCGCTGCCAGGAATGTTCCCAATGCTCCAAGTGCGGCGACGGCGCACCTCCTGCCCATTACGACATCTTGTCACCGTCGCCTGATCATCCGTCTCGGAGGCGCCAGGATTCCCCGAGGGCACGTCCATAATGTGCACGGTCATGAGCGGACTGTAGCTAGAGGGGAATGCCCGACCACGCCCGATTCGACGTTAGGTTTCGGACGGTGGCAGGGGCCAGGTGCGTTCGCTACGTAGGTGCGTCCAGCGTTGCAGGCTGAGGGCTGTGACATGCACTTCGACCTGACTGGTAGGAATCGTCGCGATCCGATCTAGCTCGAAGCCCAACTTTTCGATGACTCGGCCAGAGGATCTGTTCTCCACTTCGTAAATGCTCACGATTCGCTCCAACCCGAGGTTCTCAAAGCCCTGGCGCACCCAGGCGGCGCCAGCCTCTGTGGCATAACCCCGACCCCGCCAGGCAGATCCAAGTCGCCAGCCGACCTCCACGGCAGGAAGGATGTCCGGCAAGAAGGCAGGCACGGATAATCCCGCCCATCCGGCTAGGTCGCCGGTATCGCGAACAACGACGGCCTCCAACCCGAGGTCGCCCGACTCGTAGTTCTCGAAAACGCGACCGAGGAAAGCTTCCGTTTCATCCTCGTTCTGACCCCGTCCCAGCGGGAACCACCAGAACGAAGGCTCGGCGTGCAGCAACTTCAGGGCCGCCAGATCGGTTTGCCGCAGAGGTCGCAGAATCAGTCGGTCAGTGTGAAGGACGGTTCCCACGACGGCGAGACTATGCGGATGGCAAACCAGCGACCATGTCTCTGGATACGACGCATAACGCTTAAGATTCTGAGCGGTGGCGCACGGATGACCGATCTCTTCGCCGCTCGGGATTCGGCGATCGCTTGCACCGGACCTTTGGCGCCACCAGGACGGGGCTACGAGGTGACTTCAGCCGGACGGTACCGATGCTGGTGGAGGTACTGTAGTCCGCAAGCGGTCACTGCGACGACAGCCCCGCGTTCGGGTTCATAGCGCCGTTCGAGGAAGCCCCGCTCGTTCGCGACTTCCCATACCGGCAGACGCGGGCAGGAAGTCCGCCACGCCTCCATCACCTCTCCGTAGAGACGAGATGTTGGTCCGACCCACTCAAGTAAATCGAGAACAAGAGCGTCGACGGCATCAATCACGGGGGACATCCTGGGGCATCGGAAGGCTGGTGTCTCCACGCTACATATCGTCAGCGCAGAATTGAATCAACTGCCACCCGCAGTCCGGCCGCTGCCCGAGCGGATTCGGCGATAGGCGCTCGGGAGGTAGCTGTCGTTCCGGACTCGTCTGGGGCGGCTGGATCTGAGTGGAAGTCGGGGCGCAGATCGGGTGATTAGGAGCTCGGTTCGGGTTCGGTTTTGGTTGCGATTGGGTCGAAGGAACCTTCTGGTGTGGTGCGAGATGTCTATTGTCGTGATCGTGGGAGCGGGGGTTTCCTTGGCCCGATCGCGGGTTGGTGCAGCCACGGCAATAGCCTGTTCGCTGGCGCTAACCGGGTTGTCAGCTTGTACGGCATCGCCCAAGAGAACGTCCGCCGGTTCGACCACGACGGTGACGTCTGCCTCGACGACCGCAACTCGCGAGACCACGGTGCCGGAGTCGACCACGCTGGCCGCCTCGAGGGGACCCAAAGTCGACTTGTTGGGTGTGTCGTTCAGGTTGCCGGCCGGATGGGTCCTTAGCTCACTCATCGAGGGGTCGGAGGACCGATGCGCCCATCCGGCTAGCCCGCCGCGTGATGCGCCCAGTTGGTTCGGCTGTACTGGTGTGTGGGTCTCGCCGTCGACGAGCGATCCGGCTCATCCAACATTTCCCCAGAATCCTGGCCAGGCGTGGTACATGAGCGACGGTGTTCTGCCCTGTCCATATCCGAGTTCCCAGCCCAACAACGTCGTGCCTACCCCCGGGACCCTGGTCGACCAGGGCGACCGGGTCGTGGGTGGGGTGGCTTACCGCTGGTATGAGTGGTCGGCGACCTGCATTCTGAATGGGTCGCCCGGCGCTCCGGTCACACACAACTTCACCGCTGAGGTCTGGTGGCTGCCGTCAGCCGGTATCGCGTTCGACGACGTCACAGGGCATCGCCAGACCAGCGGGATCCTCGCCAGTGTTCGCGTCGACACGACCCCAAATAGCAGTACTGAACCGACAACCACGCTCAACCCGGACGTCGCCAATCCCACCAGCGGGATCGAGTTCCGCTCACCTAGCAGCAATATTCATTGCGAAATCGACTACGGACCCCCTTACTCGACAAGCGGAGCCTTTTGTTTCAGTGCCGCGCCACCCCAATCAGCCACCCTGTCCGACACCGGGACCTACCGCACTTGTAGCGGCGAGAGCTGCCTGGCCAACCCGGCGCTGAATGAGATCGAACTGCCCTACGGGCAGCGCATCAGCCTAGGTCCATTCAGCTGTACGTCCGCCACGGCGGGAATGACCTGTCTCGCCAACGGAGAAGGCTTCAAGATCTCCAGATCAGGCATCACCGCCGCCGCCTAGACTCGAGCCCTAGTTGTAGCCCCGTCCATATCAGACAGGTCGACTCGTACGATCCGAATGTGCGCTCATCCAGAACGCGAGTCGATCGAGTTGGCGCTCGTACTCGGGGCTCGGAGCGGGTGAATTGCTCTACGGAAAGGGGCGGCGGCGGCACCCGAACGCTCCGCAGTCGCGGAGTCGGCTAGCAGGAACCTGAAAGTCGTCTAGAGCATTGGTGGGGACTCCCAGCGTCCCATCAGACAGCCGTACTCGTGGCAACTTCTTCTCGTACATCGCCTGAATGATCACCCGAGTTGGGACCCCTAGACGCCGTGCCGCTTCCGCCGGAAGCAGGATCTCGGAATCGATCGCTCGGGGCGATCGCGCTGTGGGCCGCTGGCTTTGGTTAGCTGTGGATGTGGACCGACCACTACGAGGATTGGAAGCTGGGGGTAACCAACCTGGCCATCGGATGGCGCTGCTGGTGATCCTCGCAGTTGTTTCCGTCTCGTGCAGCTCTGGATCCCACCGAGCCGGTGGAACTCGCCCTACCGTCAGCTCACCCGAGCCGACATCGACGGTGAGTTCATTGGCAATCGTTCTGTCCCCGTCAACCACCAAGCTCGCATCGGTCCCCCAGAACTGCCTCGGTCACGCCGTGGCGGTGTCAGCCAGCGGCCCGGGAGCCGCTGGCGGCCATTACGGTTTTCCGATCCTGTTCCGTAATACCGGGAGAGGTCCGTGCACCTTGCAGGGCTACCCGGGAGTCGCAGGACTGGATTCCAACGGGGGGCAGGTCATGCAAGCGAGCCGAACGCCCCAGGGATATCTCGGCGGCCTCGCGTTCACAGACACCTCTCTCCCAAAGGTCGTCTTAGCTCCTGGGCAAACCGGGTCCGCCCTTCTAGAGGGCTCGGATAATCCCGTCGGAACCGCCACATTGTGTTCCTCCTATGCAGCATTACTTGTGACACCCCCGAACACGACTACATCGACACGCCTGTCAATGTCGATGCCAGGATGCTCGGGGCTTTTCATCCATCCCCTCGTCCCGGGAACGAGCGGCACCCAGCCAAGCGGTTAGATGCAAGCTGATCAAGCGCAGAACGCGCGCACCGCGAGCTACTTCTAGGTACGCTCTCAGTGTGGAAGTCGGACTTTACGCCGGGTCCTTCGACCCCGCCCATCTCGGGCACATCGCGCTGATCGCCGCTGCTTCCGAGAAACTCGACCAGCTCGTTGTGGTTGTAGCCACAAATCCAGAGAAGCGGACCGCGATGTTCTCTGTGCAGGAACGACTAGAGATGCTTTCGGCTGCGTGTCAAGACATCGGGAACGTGCGGGTAGCCGCACACAGCGGGTTGCTTATCGACATCGCCGCCCAGGTTGGGGCGACTGTGTTGGTGAGAAGCGCGGGCAAAGAACACGTCGATGAAGAACAGATGGCCTACCTGAACGGGTGCGAAGGGCTTCCGACCCTCCTCATCCCCTCGGACCCGGAGACAGGGTTCATCTCGTCCTCGCAGGTACGCACCCTGATCGCAGTCGGTGCCCTCGACGCGGCCACCGAGCTGGTGCCAGCCGGGGTCGCTGATACAGCCAAGGCGCGCGAGAACACGTCGCTGTCCGTCTGACCTTGGGTGCGCATAATGACAGCGCAGTTCGTTATCTCGGACCAGGTCCAGCCCGCGGAGGTCGCGACGGATTCGGCGTTCGGAGGCCTCGAAGGCAAGCCAGGGTCGCTCCCCGACGCAGAGTAGCCCAAAGTGGGACAATCTCTAGCCGTGGAGGCCGTCGATTACACCGACACCTTTATCGCCTGCTCCGACGACTGTCCCGCTCTGGTTGGCATCGTCCCACCTGGTGAGGAGTCGGTCGCAGCACGAACATGGCGCATGATTGCCGGACAGCCGTACAGCTACACCTCGGGCGATGTGATTTTTGAGGTCTACGCCGATCGCCGCGGGATCCCGACAAGACAACGGGCCAGTGCTCGCCGCGAGTTCTATAGCAGGCCGCGGGCCTGCCTGCGGTCATCGGACCTAGCGAAACGGTATGGGTGGGGAATACATGCCGACGCCGATGGAAGGCTCGCGGTGATCCCAAAAGAATCTCCCGAGTACGCCACCCTTATCGAAGGACGGGATCACCGAAGTCGGGGCATCGCAGTGAAGGTCGTCAAAGCGATGCGGTCGTCTCGGAAGTAGTGAAGATCCAGGGATCGAGTATCAGCCGCGGGCGTTGCGTCAGCACATATCAATCCACATCGAGCGAGTCGGGTTTGTCGCTGCTCTTCCGCGATGCGTCCGGGAAATCGGCGATATCGAGCACCGCATCGAGGTGCCCATACTCATTGTGCGAAGTGCAGAACGCCCAGACGCTCGTGGCTTAGCGACGTACGACGGACATAAAGTTCGGGTGGCGCCCTTGGCGTGATATGCGAGTGATCTACAAAGTCCTGTTACCGTCGGAGTGGGCAGAGTTCAACGATGCCGGGCACTTTGACGGTTCGCCGTTCGACCACGAGAGCGGATTTGTTCACTGTTCCTCTCGGGAACAAGTCGGGGCGACGGCGCTGCGGTTTTTCGCCGGCGAACCCGAACTCGTGCTAGTCGCCCCCGACTCCGAACAGCTCAAGCACGTGCGCTGGGAACCCGCTTCCGGTGGGGAACTCTTTCCTCATGTCTATGGCCGCCTCACAGGCGCCGCTGTCGTGTCAGTTCAAGAGGTCGCTGGTGCTGGCGCGGTCGAAGGGGCTCTATCCCCAGGGTGATCGCCGCGCCCGTTGGAACCACCGAACGCTCCATCTAGCGCTCGTCCAGCTCGACCGCCGCCCTGTCCGCCCGCGGACGCTGGAATCGACGCTATGGGCCAGTGGCGTCAGCTCGTTGTGCGCGGTGGATCTGGAAGGAAAGACTGTCGTCGGCCCATACCCTTCAGAAGGTTCTTGGTCAGATCGATATGTCGGTTCCGAAGCTCCTTGGTCTGCGAAATGTGAAGGTCCCCGTGACCGACCTGCATACAGCGCTCGACTGGTACCAGCGGGTGTTCGGGTTTCGGACAACGATCGAGTTCCCAGACGCCGACGGAGTCGTCCGGGGCGTGCACGGGGAGTTACCGGGCATCGGCGACGTGCTAGCTCTGCGTGAGGACCCAGTGGCGGCACGCGGTCTAGGCGTATTTGCCATCGCCAATTTCGCTGTCGCAGACCGCCTGGCGCTTCAGGCATGGGTTGCGCACCTCGACGCACTCGGCGTTACCCATGGCCCGATCATCGACACTCCACGCCTGTCTCTCCTAGTGCTTGCGAACCCCGATGGGCAGGAGATCCACCTTTACACGCCGATCCGCGACTGACGCATAACACCAGCGTCACCTAGCCAGGCGTTCGAGCAGCTCTCGGTCCTGTTCGATGATCTTCTTCAGGGTCTTCTTGAACTGTGGATCGTTGCGCCGGCGCTCGACAGCCTCGACGAGCGCGGTCTTGACGGTCTCGTTGAGGCTTTTGCCCTCCGCTCGAGCGAGAGCTTCGGCGTCGGCGGCCACGTCATCGGGCAGTCTCACCGTGAAGTTCTTAGCCACGGTGTCATGGTATCAGCGCACCGCTCCGAACGCGCGCCCAAACTGCTAACTGGCCTTCGCTGGCCGGCGATCGAAATCGTCCTACTGCGCCGGGCCGCCGTTCGCCAAAAGGGCGGTGGGTCTGATCCAGAACGACGAAACCTGGTTAGAGCGCGAGGTGGAGTCGGAGGGCTTCGTCGATCTGCTCCATGAGGGCTGCTGGGACCCGTCCAAGGAGAGGGCCGATGCGCTGAACGGCGACTGAGCGAACCTGTTCGGCTTGCGCCTTGGACTCCTTGCGCAGGCCCGCCGCCTTGCCGGACAGCCTGACTTGGAAGGGATAGACACGAGCGACGTTCGAGGTGACCGGTACGACGGTCACGACTCCGCGGCCTAAGCGAGCGGCGGTAGCGTTTGCGCCGTCGTTACTGACGATGACTGCTGGTCGGCGCTTGTTCGCTTCGGCCCCAATGACTGAATCGAGGTTCACGAGTCGGATCTCACCACGCAGCATCGGGGCTAGAGGTTGTCGCCGGCTGTGATGTCCCAGTCTGCTGCGTCGTCAGATGGGTCCCATGACGCGAAGGCTTGCTCGTAGGCGGGAGCCAGTTCGGCGCCGCGCATGAGCCGCACCGCTTTGTGAAGCACCGCCGACCTCGACGGGAGACCTTGAGCTTGGGCATAGGAATCGAGGAACTCGATGTCTTCGTCAGGGAGGCTAACACTGACTTTCATACTCGAATGCTACTATAGGTAGGGCGATAGTACTACCCCCACGCCCATCATCCTCAGGGTGTTGACAACGCCACGGGAGCCGGAACGCTCATTCCCGCCGCGCGGTCCGCGGCGTCAAGGTCGAATCGCGATTCTCCCGGCCGGTCTGGAACGAGCTTCGATAACACGCTTTGTTCGATAGGAGCGTCCATAACGGCGAAGTATGACGCCGCTGCTTACGCCGGGGACGAGCGAGCAGGCGCCGGCAGTCACTACGGTTCCAAGACCAACATGCCAGGCAGTCAGGTGGACATTCGTTACGGTCAACCCCACAGCCAAAGCCGTGGCAAATGAGAGGGTGAAGTTGCCCGTCGCCAATCGTCCGAACCGAGCGCGAACCCAAAGACCCAGGTACCAGGCCTCTTCGAAGACCTCGGGGTCGTTTACAACCGGGTGGCGAATCTGAGGGACCAGGCGGATCAGACCGAGACCACCGATTGCGATGGACCAGCCGAGCGGACCGGGCCTACTGGGGGGAAGTCGGGACCAAAAAACAGCGGGAACGGTTACGCCGGTCGCAACTAGCAGGGCCGGCAGGAGACGGCTCACCACCAGAACCGGCCAAGTCAGGACGGCGTCTTCGTCCGTGCCCAACATGTCCGAATCGTACCGCCGGTAGCAATAGTGGGAAAGGGGCAACGGTAGGGGCATAACCGATGAAAGGCCTCACATACGATGCACCATGTCGTCGTGGGAGAGTCGGGTCACCGAGCTCGGGTTGACGCTGTACGGGCCTCACTTGCCGCACGACCCGCTCGACGCGGTGGTGGTCTATGCCGGTACTGCTCGAACCTCGGGACAACTGCCACGTATCGAAGGGCAGCTGACGTGCGTGGGCACGTTGGGCATCGACGTCACGGTCGAGGCCGGAGCCGACGCGGCTCTGGTGTGCGCGCTCAACGCCTTGTCGGTTCTGCGTCTGCACCTCGGAACTCTCGATCGAATCAAACGGGTCCTGACCGTCACCGGGTACGTGGCTTCGGCACCCGAGTTCCACGATCAGCCGGCCGTGGTCGATGGGGCGAGTGCCGTCCTGTTCGAGATCTTCGGCGATGCCGGACGCCACACGCGCTCTGCCATCGGGGTGGCGGCGCTTCCACGGGGCGGCGCAGTCGAGATCGAGCTAACCGTGGCGTTGGAGGACGGGCTATAGATAGAAAAAGGCCACTCGTCCCTAGTCGTGATGCCCTGGCCTCTGCGGGACGGCCTAGTGCGATACCGCCCTGGTGTCCGACTCGCGGAGCCGGTGCGCCATGGTTACGAGAAGCTTGTGGGACACCGCCGGCACCCGGTCGAGGACAGCCATGAACTCCCGCTGGCCGATGACGGCGACTTCCATCTCGGTCTCGGCGACGATGGTTGCGTTGCGGGGGCTTCGGTCCAGAAGCGCCAGCTCCCCGAAGTAGTCCCCCGGCCCGAGGGTGGCGACCTTGCGCCCGCCCCGGCGGACCGTCCCCTGTCCGGCGAGGATCAGGAAGAACTCGTGCCCCGTGCTGCCTTCGGTGACGATCTCGGTCCCTGCCTTGAGGATCACCACGTCCGCGGCCTTGGCGACCATGTTCAACTCCTTGCGGCTGAGCGCCGAGAACATGCGGACGTTGGCTAGATGCTCGAGCTTGCGATCGGCTGGCATGGCGCGAACTGTACATATCTCCGGATGGTCGGCGTCGGAAATTGTCTCTTTGCGGTGAGAGCTCCTGTTAACACGCCGGCAACACAACGGTCAACGAAGGGAAACAACGGCTTCTTAGCCTTCTCGAAACCCATCGGCTACAGGAGGGGCCTTGTCCCTAATAGCAACACAACTTATTCACGCTGCGAGCTGCGGGCAGAACGCAGTGGTCGGGAACGCCAACGCCTGCTCGGACATAGCGCAGATCGACTCCGGCGACACGGCGTGGCAGCTGACCGCGGCCACGTTCGTCGGCCTCATGAGCATCCCGGCGCTGGCGGTTCTCTACGCCGGCCTGGTGCCCAAGAAATGGGTCGTCAACACACTTCTGATGGCCTTCGCCGGCTTCTCCGGAGTGCTCGTCGTCTGGGCGCTCTGGGGCTACAAGATGGGCTTCGGGGTTCCAGTTGGAAGCGGCACGGCGAACACCTGGCCCGCTCCCGGATGGAAGTACGACGGCAACTTCTTCCACAACTTCTTCGGGAACCTGGTCGGCCATCCACAAACCGCAATTCGGGGTAGTTCCCAGATAGCGCCGGCGCAGCTGTTCGCCAACGGCGGAGCGACCGTTCCGCTGAAGTTCTCGACGACCGCGCTGTTCTACTTCCAGTTCGTGTTCGCCGCGATCACCCCCCTTCTCTTCCTGGGAAGCGTGCTGGGACGGATCAAATTCAAGGTCTGGGTGCTCTTCGTCCCGCTGTGGTCGACCTTCGTCTACAGCGTCAACGCCATGCTCATCTGGGGCGGCGGCTACTGGGGCCACGAGGGCGCTCTCGACTTCTCCGGTGGGTATGTCATCCACCTGGCGGCCGGCACCAGCGGCTTCGTTGCGGCCTGGATGCTCGGACCGAGGCTGGCCCGTGATAAGGCGCGATTCGTCCCGCACAACCTGCCGCTCGTGTCGATAGGTGCGGGCATCCTGTGGTTGGGCTGGAACGGCTTCAACGGCGGCGACCCGTACTTCGCGAGCGCGAACGCCGCTACCGCGGTCGTCAACACCAACCTGGCCACTGCAGCAGCCCTGCTCACCTGGATGCTGTGGGACATGTTCGTGAAGCCCGGCAAGCCGACTTTCCTCGGAGCGGTGAACGGCATGATCGTCGGTCTCGTTGCGATCACCCCGGCCGCCGGTTACGTCAACGGCTCCGGCGCCCTGCTGATCGGTGCCATCGCTTCCAGCATCGTTTGGTTCGCCTGGACCTACATCCAGCCGCTCACCCTCAAGAGGGTTGACGACGCGATGGGGGTGGTGTTCACCCACGGCCTGGCCGGACTGTGCGGGGGATTACTGGTGGGGATCCTGGCCGACCCCGCCGTCGTCCTGTACGCGAGCAGCGGGACGTCGAAGACCGGGCTGACCCCGGTGTCGTTCAGCGGGTGGTACTACGGCAACCGGCACCAGTTCTTCATCCAGTTCTTCGCCGCTCTGACGATCATCGTCTGGGACGCCGTGGTCACGTTCATAATCCTCACCGTGCTCAAGTTCCTCTTCAAGGGACTGAGGATGCCCGACGAGGAGCTCGAGATCGGCGACCTCGCCGTACACGACGAGGAGGCTTATCCCGCAGACGAGGGCTACACGCGAGTCGGAGAACTGGTCGGTGCCTCGGCCGGCGGCGGAAGCGCAAGCCCACCGGCACGAGCTCCTGAACCTGCGTCAGCTCCTCACTTCGGAGGTGATGCGTGATGATGCTCGTTACCGCAGTCGTCAAACCGTTCAAGCTGGACGAGGTCAAAGAAGCTCTCGAAGCCGCCGGTGTGACCGGCATGACGATCACCGAGGTCCAGGGCTTCGGTCGCCAAAAAGGGCACACCGAGGTGTACCGCGGAGCCGAGTACCAGGTCGCCTTCACGCCGAAGATCAAGGTCGAGGTGATCGTCAACGACGGCCTGGTCACCGAGGTCGTCGAATCGATCACGAAGGCCGCCAAGACCGAGAAGATCGGCGACGGCAAGATCTGGGTCACCCCGATCGACGGCGTCGTCCGGATCAGGACAGGAGAAACCGGTGCCGACGCGATCTAGGCTGGCACCGATGCCAGACGATCGCTGGTCGGTCCAGGAGTCCCGCTCGGTCCAGTCCGTGTGGGTGTGGCGGGGATTCCTGCTCATGTCGCTCATCGCGATCGGAATCGTGATCATCGCCGCCACCAACGGCAAGACCGGCTTCGCCGCAGCGTGGGGTGTCATCGCCGCCGGATGGTTCTCCATCGCCATGTGGCTGTGGTACCAGCACAACAAGCTGGACAAGTAGCGCTCGTTTACTGACGTCGAGACCGTGAGCCTGGTTGCGCTCACGGTCTCTTCGTCAGTTCATCAGCGTCTCTGATCCCGCTTGTTGTTTGGCTGCGTCGGTGAGGGCTCTCGCTATCCGGTCCTTCGACGTACCGTCGGTGACCTTCTCGCCCGACCCGTCCTGAACGTAGAAGACGTCGACCGCCTCCGCCCCTAGAGTGTTCACCAGCGCCCGCTGGATGATCAGCTCGCACGCAGTGAGCGCTCTGGTCAGCCGGTAAAGGACCGGCCCCCGGTCGGGCGCTCTCACCTCGACGACCGTGCAGTCGACCGAGGCGTCGTTGTCGATGAAAACACCCACCGCCGGCTGGTGCGCCGACGACCTCCGCCTAAGCCGGTCGTAGTGGGATTCACGCTCGTCCAGAAGCTCGCCGAGGGGGAGACGCCCATCGATGGCGGCTTCGAGGTCGTTGCGAACCTTGGTCCAGTTCGGGAGACGGTCGAAGGTCGGCGCCACGTCGAAGCTGAGCAGCGCCATGCGCGAAGGCTCGTCCGACACGGTGCTCGCGCTTCGCACCGTCAGCCCCGACAGTGTTAAGACACCGGAGACGGTCGAGAGAAGCCCCGCCCGGTCCGGCGCGGCGACCGTCACCCGGCCACCGTCGACCAGCACTTCCAGGCGTCCTCCAGCCAGAAGTTCTCGCTGCTCCGGGCCGAGCTCGAGATCCCGGCGGTCCGGTGGAGGGTGGCCCTCCAGCACGGCCGAAGTCCGCTCGACCAGCTTCGCTACCAGCCCCGCCTTCCAGACCCCCCAAGCCGAAGGGCCGGTCGCGATGCTGTCGGCCTCGGTCAACGCAGCCAGAAGCTGGAGGGTCAACCTGTCCCCGACTGCGGCAGCCACCGCCGCGGCTGTGGCGGGGTCCTCGATGTCGCGTCTGGTCGCCACGTCTGGCAGGAGCAAGTGATGCCTCACCATCGACTCGAGCATCATCACGTCCGCCGGCGGCAAGCCCAGCCGCGGCGCCATACCGCGAACCACTTCGATACCGGCCTCGGTGTGATCGACCCCGCGCCCCTTGCCGATGTCGTGCAGCAACGCCCCGAGCAGAAGGAGGTCCGGGCGCGAGACGCGGCTCTGCAGCGCGGCCGCACCGGCAGCAGTCTCGACGAGATGCCGGTCGACCGTAAAACGGTGGTATGCGTTGCGCTGAGGACGGTTGCGCACCGGCTCCCACTCGGGCAGGTACCGGACCCACAAGCCCTTCTGGTCTAGAGCCTCGATCGCGGCAACCGCAGTAAGCCCCGCGCCTAGCAGCCTCAGTAAGGAGTGCAGAACCTCGGGCGGCCACACGCCTGACGGCACCAAAGCTTCCGTGCCGAGGCGGTCGAGTGTCGACCTGGCAATGGGAAGGTCGAGCTCAGCCGAGGCCGCCGCGACCCTCAGCGCCAACGACGGATCGTCGCCGACCTGCGTGCCGGCCGCCAGAACCACTTCGGCGTCGCGGATGACCACACCGGGCTCGACAGCCCGGTCACCGCTACCCCCTCGTCCTTTCGGGCCTTCCAGCCACGAAGCGATGCGCCGCCACGCGTCGTCGCTCGTCCACGCGATCACCCGAGCGGCGCCGGCCACCGCGGCCATCAACCCGTCGGCGTCGGGGTAACCAAGCGCCGACGCCACTCCGTCCTGATCCTGAAGCAGTAGAAGGTTCCCGGCCCGGCCGGTCAGGCGGTGCAATTCCACCCGGACATCGGTGAGCACCTCGCCGGCCGGCGCCACGCCCGGATCGTCGAGCAGTCCCACGAGGAAGGGCACCACCCGGCCGAGGGAACTGAGCAGGTGCAGGTCGCGCGTCCCGCCGCGCGCCTCCTTCAGATCCGGCTCCAGCAGGAAGGCCAGATCCCCGAAGCGATCATGACGCTCACGCACCATCAACGACAGAGCCGGCAGCCACCGATCCGAACGGGTCGACCACAGCTGCGCAGCCTTGCTCAACACCTCCGAGGCGAGCTGTTCGTCGCCGGCGACCAAGCGCGCGTCGAGAAGCCCCAACGCGACCTTGATGTCTGCGTCCATCGCCGCGCGCACTTCTTTCGGAGTCCTGACGCTGTGGTCGAGAGGAACGCCGGTGTCCCAGATCGGGTACCAGATCGCGTCGGCGATGTTCTTCAATTCCTTGGGCCGTCGCTTGCCGTTGTGCACCAGCAGCAGGTCAACGTCGCTGCCCGGCGCGAGCTCCCTTCGCCCGTACCCGCCGACGGCCATGAGCGCCAGACCTTTCGTGTCCCCGCCCGCCGCTTCGAAGAGAAGGTTGCCTAACCACTCGTCGCAAGCGAACGCGTAACGCGAGCACCACGCCTGGCCGCGAACCGATCGGTCCTCCACCAGCGACGCCCGCGCCTGTCGCAGCGCCGCCGCAGTGGTGCTCAAGGGACTACCGGTCGCCTTGCCGGCGGACTGCCTCGGCCGCCGCGGCGATCGCGTCGGGGTCGCCGAGCTCGCGCTTGCCGACCGGCCTCAGCTCGCGGTCCAGCTCGTAGACGATCGGCACGCCGGTCGGTATCTCCAACCCGGTGATGTCGTCGTCTGAGATCCCCTCGAGGTGCTTGATCAGCGCCCGGAGGCTGTTTCCATGCGCGGCGATCAGAACCGTCCGACCCGCCAGCAACGATGGAGCGACCGAGTCGAACCAGTAGGGCAGCATGCGGGACACCACGTCCGCCAAGCATTCGGTCGTGGGGACGATGTCCCCGGGGTACGGGGCGTAGCGGGCGTCCGAGCGGACGTCGAACGGGTCGCCCGGCGGCATGGGAGGCGGCTGGATCGCGTAGCTGCGGCGCCACTCCATGAATTGCTTCTCGCCGTACTTCGCCTTGGTCTCGGCCTTGTCGAGCCCAGTAAGCGCCCCGTAGTGGCGCTCGTTGAGACGCCAGTGCCGGCGCACCGGCATCCACAGCTGGCCCATCTCCTCCAGAGCCAGCTCGAGGGTCTTGATCGCCCGGGTGAGTACCGAGGTGTGGGCCTCGTCGAACACCATGCCCTCGCCGGCGAGGAGCGAGCCGGCGGAGCGGGCCTCTTTTTCACCCTGATCCGACAGCCCCACGTCCCACCAGCCCGTGAAGCGGTTCTCGAGGTTCCACTGGCTCTGGCCGTGGCGGAGCAGCACGAGACTTGCCACCCCGCCGATGGTAGCGCCGGTACCCTGACTTGGGCCGACTAGAAGATTTCTTGAGTGTTAGACACTCAACTCTGTTACCCTGGGAGCACACAGAGTTCTCTAGGTAATCAGGAGGCACCCAATGCCAAAGGCCGTCGGCATCGACCTCGGCACTACTAACTCGGTCGTCAGCGTTCTCGAGGCTGGCGAGCCGACAGTCATTCCCAACGCCGAGGGCAAGCGGACGACTCCCTCGGTAGTCGGCTTTTCCAAGTCCGGCGAGGTGTTGGTCGGAGAGGTCGCCAAGCGTCAGGCAATCACCAACCCGGAACGGACCATCCGCTCGGTGAAGCGGCACATGGGCGAGAACTCCTGGAACGTCGACATCGACGGGAAGAAGTACAGCGCCCAGGAAATCTCCGCGCGGATCCTGCAGAAGCTGAAGAGGGACGCCGAGAGCTACCTTGGCGACACGGTGACCCAGGCCGTCGTTACCGTGCCGGCCTACTTCGACGACGCGCAGCGCACCGCTACCAAAGAAGCCGGCCAGATCGCCGGCCTCGAGGTTCTGCGCATCATCAACGAACCAACCGCAGCCGCGCTGGCGTACGGGTTGGACAAGGAAGAGGAGCAGACGGTCCTCGTTTTCGACCTCGGCGGTGGCACGTTCGACGTGTCGATCCTCGAGATCTCCGAAGGCATATTCCAGGTCAAGTCCACGAGCGGTAACACTCACCTCGGGGGCGATGACTGGGACCAGCGGGTCATCGACTGGCTCGTCAAGACGTTCAAGGACACCGAGGGCGTGGATCTGAGCAACGACAAGCTCGCCCTGCAGCGCCTCAAGGAGGCGGCGGAGACCGCCAAGATCGAACTGTCCCAGGTTCTAGAGACGACCATCAACCAGCCGTTCATCACCGCCACCGACGCGGGGCCGAAGCACCTCGACGTGAAGCTCACCAGGGCGAAGTTCCAGGAGCTGACCGCCGATCTGGTCGACGCGTGCCGCGGGCCGTTCGAGCAGGCGATCAAAGATGCCAATCTGACCAAGGAAAAAATCGATCACGTCGTGCTGGTAGGCGGATCTACTCGCATGCCCGCCATTCAGGAGCTGGTCCAGCAGATGACCGGCAAGGAGCCGCACAAGGGCGTCAACCCCGACGAGGTCGTCGCGGTGGGCGCAGCGATCCAGGCCGGTGTTCTGAAGGGCGAGGTGAAGGACGTACTCCTTCTCGACGTCACCCCTCTGTCGCTCGGCATCGAGACCAAGGGCGGCGTCATGACCAAGCTGATCGAGAGGAACACCACCATCCCGACGAAGCGCTCGGAGGTGTTCACCACCGCCGAGGACGGTCAGCCGTCCGTCGAGATCCACGTGCTCCAGGGCGAACGCGAGATGGCGATGTACAACAAGACGCTCGGCAAGTTCCAGCTCGTCGACCTGCCGCCGGCGCCTCGTGGCGTACCGCAGATCGAGGTCACCTTCGACATCGACGCCAACGGGATCGTGCACGTGTCCGCCAAGGACCGGGCCACCGGCAAGGAGCAGTCGATGACGATCACCGGGCAGTCCTCGCTCGGCAAGGAGGACATCGACCGGATGGTCCGTGACGCCGAAGCCCACGCCGAGGACGACCGGCGTCGCCGCGAGGAGGCGGAGATTCGCAACCAGGCCGACAGCCTCGTCTACCAGACGGAGAAGATGCTGAAGGACCAGGCGGCGTCGTTTAGCGGCGATCAGAAGTCGACGGTCGAGTCGGAGCTCGCCACGCTGAAGGAGACGCTCTCCGGCACCGACACCGAGGCGATCAAGTCGGCTACCGAGAAGCTCGCCGTATCGGTCCAAGAGCTCGGCAAGCAGCTCTACGAGCAGGCTTCGGCGAGCTCGGCTGCGACCGGCACCGAGGGTGGGACCGGTGGTGGCGGTGGTACTTCGTCGAGCGCGACCAACGATGACGAGGTTGTCGACGCGGAGATCGTCGACGAAGGGCAAGGCTCGTGAGTGATTCTGGTAACGACACCCCGACAGGTCGACTCGGAGACGATCGGACCGGCGGTCCGGCTGACGCCGGACAACGACCGGCCCACTCGCACTCCGAGCCCCCTGCCGGGGGTTCGCCCGAGTCGCGGTCCGAGCGTGAGGACCTCGCGACGAACTCAGCGCGCGATGAGGAGCGCGGTGGCGCGACTGGCGGGACTGAGTCGACGGAACCGGCAGTCGAGTCGGCCGAACGTTTTCCTCGGAAGGAGGGACGAGAGGACGGGTCGATGCCGGGTCCCGACGACCAGTTTCCCGGAGACGATCCGTTGAGCGAGGCATTGAGGGAGCGGGACGACTACCGCGACGCGCTGATCAGGTTGCAGGCCGACTTCGAGAACTACAAGAAGCGGATGCTGAAGCAGCAGACCGAGTACCTCGAGCGCGCGGCCGCGCAACTCGTCGACAAGCTGCTGCCGGTTCTGGATGCCGCCGACCTTGCACTCGCGCACGGCGGCGGTGAGGACATCAAGCAGGTGACGGGCGCGCTGATGAGCGCGTTGGAGAAAGAAGGATTGGAAAGAGTTGCCGGCGAGGGATCGCCGTTCGACCCAACGCTTCACGACGCAGTAGTGCACGAGCCCGCTGAAGAACACGGCGAGCAGACAGTCACCGAGGTTCTGCGCGCTGGTTACAAGTGGAAGGGCCGCGTGCTGCGGCCGGCGATGGTCAAGGTAAGAGGCTAAGACTTAATGGCGCCCCAACGTGAGTGGTTCGAAAAGGACTACTACAAGGTGCTTGGCGTGAGCGATACCGCCACCGCCAAGGAGATCGGGCGCGCCTACAGGAAGCTTGCGAAGCAGTACCACCCTGACGCGAACCCCGGGTCGGAGGAACGCTTCAAGGAGATATCCGCCGCCTACGACGTGCTCGGCGATCAGGAAAAGAAGAAGGAGTACGACGAGGTCCGTAGGCTGGGAGCGGGTGGCAACATCTTCGCTGGTGCGCCCGCTGGCGGCACCGGCGGATTCGGCGGATCGTTCCGGGTGGACGACCTCGGCGATCTGATCGGAAACATCTTCGGCCGGGCGACGGGGAGATCCGGACGTGGCGGGGCAGGATCGGGGGCGAGCACCCTCGGGCCCCAGCGCGGTCCCGATCTCGAAGCGAGTTTGCATCTGTCGTTCTTGGACGCGGTCAACGGTCTGACCACGACCGTCAACGTCACCTCGGAAGTTGCGTGCCACACGTGCGGCGGCAGTGGCGCCGCACCGGGAACCGCACCGGCAGCCTGCCCGGTTTGCGGCGGCCGGGGAGTCGTGAGCGACAACCAGGGTCTGTTCTCGTTCAGCGAAGTGTGCCAGACATGCGGCGGAACCGGCGTGCGCATCGAGACGCCCTGCCCGACGTGCCAGGGCGCCGGCGTCGAGTACGCCGCCCGCGAAGTGAAGGTGCGGATTCCCGCCGGCGTGGAGGACGGCCAGCGCATTCGCGTGAAGGGGCGCGGTGGCGCGGGCCGGCGAGGCGGGCCTCCGGGGAACCTCTACGTCGTCGTGCACGTCGACCATCATCCGGTGTTCGGCCGCAAGGGCAAGGACCTCACCATCACCGCTCCGGTCACCTTCCCGGAGGCGGCGCTCGGCACCACGATCACCGTTCCGACGCTCGAACGCCCGGTCACCCTCAAGGTCCCAGCCGGTACCAAGTCGGGCCGGGTGCTGCGCGTTCGCGGGAAGGGCGTTCCGGCGAGCTCGGGCGCGGGCGATCTCTTGGTGACGGTCGAAGTCTCGGTGCCAGCACACTTGACCGATTCGGAGCGCGAGACGGTTGAGGCGCTCGGTGACCTGATGAAGGGTGATTCGTTGCGCGAGCACCTGTGGAGTGGGGTGTGATGAACGGCGAAACTTCGAAGCGCGCCGTGTACGTGATCTCGGTTGCGGCCGAACTGACCGGCGTTCACCCTCAGACGCTCCGCATCTACGAGCGCAAAGGTCTCCTCGACCCTGCGCGAACCGTCGGCGGCAGCCGGCGCTACAGCGAGATGGATCTTGAGAGGTTGCGGCGGATCCAGGACCTCACGAACGCCGGCCTGAACCTCGAAGGTGTGAAGCGGGTCATCGAGCTCGAGGAGCAGCTGGCCAGCTTGCGCAACGAACTGATGGAAGCGCGCAGGCAGGCTGCCGAGCAGATCGACCGGGTGCACCGTCATTACCGGCGTGACCTGGTTCCGGTGAAGAACTCGCCAGAGCGGTGGATACCCCGCAACTGATTCTCCGGCGGTCAGCGCGACACCGGCCGCCTTTTTCTGAACAAGTACAAGCTGATTTAACAAGGAGGGCCACTTAGATGGCGCTCGATCCAAATCGTTGGACCGCTAAAACCCAAGAAGCCCTGCGCGCAGCCGCCGACGCCGCCGGCGCGAGCAACAACCCGGAGGTCACCCCGGAGCACCTGCTGTTCGCGATGCTCGGGCAGGAGGGCACCATCACACTTCCGGTGCTGGAGCGCGTCGGCATAGCGCCGATGAGCCTGAGGAACCGCTTGCAGGACACTCTGGCCAAGCTCCCTCGCACGTACGGTGGAGGCGGTGAGCCGCAGCTCGGTCGGGCCGCGCTCGACGCGTTCAACCGTGCCGATCAGGAACGGCAGGCGCTCGGCGACGAGTACCTGTCCGTGGAGCATCTGCTCCTTGCGCTCGCTGACGCGGTGGGCGCGTCGAAGGAGCAGCTTCTGGCGGCGTTGCGCGAGGTGCGCGGCAGCCATCGGGTGACCAGCCAGAATCCCGAGGACTCTTACCAGGCGTTGGAAAAGTACGGGCGCGACCTGACCGCGGACGCCCGCGCCGGCAAGCTCGATCCCGTCATCGGGCGTGACGAGGAGATCCGGCGGGTCATCCAGGTGTTGTCGCGGCGTACCAAGAACAACCCTGTGCTGATCGGAGAACCTGGCGTCGGCAAGACGGCGATCGTCGAAGGTCTGGCCAACCGGATCGTCGCCGGCGACGTCCCCGATTCGCTGAAGGGCAAGCGGATCCTGGCGCTGGACCTGGGATCGATGGTCGCCGGCTCGAAGTACCGCGGTGAGTTCGAGGAGCGGTTGAAGGCGGTTCTGAAGGAGATCACCGACTCGGAGGGCGAGATCATCACCTTCGTCGACGAGTTGCACACGATCGTCGGCGCCGGCGCGGCTGAGGGAGCGATGGACGCCGGCAACATGGTGAAGCCGATGCTCGCCCGTGGCGAGCTGCGCCTGATTGGCGCGACCACCCTCGACGAGTACCGCAAGCACATCGAGAAGGACCCCGCCCTCGAGCGGCGTTTCCAGCAGGTGTACGTCGGGGAGCCAAGCGTCGAGGACAGCATCGCGATTCTTCGCGGTTTGAAGGAGCGCTACGAGGTGCACCACGGTGTCCGGATTCAGGACGCCGCGCTGGTTGCGGCTGCTGTGCTGTCCAACCGTTACATCACCGGGCGCTTCTTGCCGGACAAGGCGATCGACCTGGTGGACGAGGCGGCGAGCCGCTTGCGGATTGAGATGGAGTCGAAGCCGACCGAGATCGATGTTGTCGATCGTCGGATCGCGCAGTTGGAGATCGAGCGTCTGGCACTTGAGAAGGAGACCGACGAGGCGTCGAAGGAACGTCTCGCCAAGCTCGAGGCAGAGCTCGCGGATCTTCAGGAGCAATCGAACGCGTTGACGATGCGGTGGCGCAACGAGAAGGAGGCGTCCGAGGGGATCGTCGCGCTCCAGGAGCAGATCGAGGCGCGGCGCGGCGAGGCGGAGCGCTTCACCCGTGACGGCGACCTGGCCAAGGCCGCGGAGATCCAATACGGGCAGATACCCGATCTGCAGCGCCAGCTGGACGAGGCGCTCGCACGTCTCAACGACCTGCAGCACGACCAGAAGATGCTGAAGCAGGAGGTCGACGAGGAAGACGTCGCCGAGGTCGTGTCCAAATGGACCGGCGTGCCGGTGTCGCGGCTGCTCGAGGGCGAGGTGGCGAAGCTAGTGCGCATGGAGGACGTCTTGCATCACCGGGTCGTCGGCCAGGACGAAGCGGTCCGGGCTGTGGCGAACGCCATCAGACGCTCCCGAAGCGGCCTGTCCGATCCACGAAAGCCGATCGGGTCGTTCCTGGTCCTCGGCCCCACCGGTGTCGGCAAGACGGAGCTGGCGCGCGCGCTGGCGGAGTTCCTTTTCGACGACGAGCGGTCGATGGTTCGCATCGACATGTCGGAGTACATGGAGAAGCACTCGGTGTCGCGGCTGGTGGGCGCGCCTCCTGGGTACGTCGGCTACGACGAGGGTGGGCAGCTGACCGAAGCCGTGAGGCGACGGCCTTACAGCGTGATACTGCTCGACGAGATCGAGAAGGCGCACCCCGACGTGTTCAACATCCTCCTTCAGGTGCTCGACGACGGGCGCCTGACCGACGGGCAGGGGCGCACGGTCGACTTCTCCAACACCGTCGTCATCATGACCTCGAACCACCAGGGCGACCTGAGCCTCGCGTTCAAGCCGGAGTTCCTTAACCGGATCGACGAGATCGTCAGGTTCCGAGCGCTCACCGAGGCGGACCTCGAGGGCGTGGTGGAGATCCAGCTGCGTGACCTGGAGAAGCGCCTCGCGGAGCGGCGCCTCGTCTTGGACGTGACGCCCGCGGCGAAGGCCTGGTTGGCGAAGCGGGGGTACGACCCCGCGTTCGGTGCGCGTCCCTTGAAGAGGCTCATCCAACGCGAGATCGCCGATCCGTTGGCGCTTGCTCTTCTCGAGGGTCGCTACACCGACGGTGACACCGTCACGGTGGATGCGCCTCTGGAAGGGGTGCCGGTGTTGTCGAGCGCCGGTCTCGAGGGTGGCGCCGTGGCCGGGGGTGGTGGCCCGGGAGGTCGCGGCTCTGCAGGATCGGACGAGGAGGGCACGCTGGACGGGTTGGGCAGCGACCGGCTGGTGTTGCGGTAGCTGGGCCGGCGGGCCGGTCGGAGCGCCTCGCTGCTCGCCGCCGGCGCCCCTCACCGCCCGCCCCAACCCCGCAGCCCGCCGGCATCCCCAAACTATGCTGTACAGGTGAGCGCCACCGTCGTCGTCGGAACCCAGTGGGGTGACGAAGGCAAGGGAAAACTAACCGACCTCCTCGCCAAAGAGATGCAGGTCGTCGTGCGCTATCAAGGCGGTCACAACGCCGGCCACACCATCGTCGTGGACGGCCGGAAGTTCGCCCTCCAACTGCTCCCGAGCGGCATCCTCTACGACCACATCACCCCGGTGATCGGCAACGGGGTCGTCGTGGATCCTGGTGTGCTCCTCGAGGAGATGTCGACCCTGACATCGGCCGGGATCGACTGCTCGCGCCTGGTCGTATCCGGCAACGCCCACCTGATCATGCCGTACCACCAGGAGATCGACGCGCTGACCGAGAGGCACCTGGGCCGCAACAAGCTGGGCACGACAAAGCGGGGTATCGGGCCGGCGTACGCCGACAAGGCGGCGCGGGTCGGCATCCGGGTCCAGGACCTTCTCGACCCCAAGATCTTCCGCGAGAAGCTCGACGTGGTTCTCAAAGAGAAGAACCTCATCCTGGCCAAGATCTACAACCGTTTGCCCCTGTCGGCGGCAGAGATTGCCGATCGCTACCTCGGCGAGTACGCGCCGGCGCTGGAACCGCACATCGGCGACTCGGTTGGAGTGGTGCACGACGCGTTGAGCGCCGGCCAGCACGTCCTCCTCGAGGGCGCGCAGGCGACGTTCTTGGATCTCGACCACGGCACCTATCCGTTCGTGACCTCGTCCAACCCGGTCGCCGGCGGCGCGTGTGTCGGCGCCGGCATCGGACCGCGCGACGTCGCGTCGGTTATGGGAATCGCGAAGGCGTACGTGACCCGGGTGGGCTCGGGCCCGTTCGTGACCGAGCTCGACGGCGAGCTCGCCGACCTGCTGGTCGAGCGCGGCCAGGAGTTCGGGACCAACACGGGCCGTCGCCGGCGAACCGGATGGTTCGACGCGGTGATGGTCCGACAGGCCGCAAGGCTGAACTCGCTTACCGAGGTGGCCCTCACCAAGCTCGACGTGTTGGACACCTTGGAGACTCTGAAGGTGTGCGTAGCCTACAAGTCCGAGGGCGTGCGCTACGAGCACGTGCCGTACCACCAGACGGTGCTCCACAAGGCCGAGCCCGTGTACGAGGAGCTCCCGGGCTGGAAGACGGACACCTCGGCGGCGACCGAGTTGCACGACCTCCCCGCCGAGGCGAAGGACTACGTGCACTTCCTGGCCGAGACGACGGGCGTGCCAATCAAGCTGGTAGGAGTCGGCCCCGGCCGGGATCAGTTCGTCAGGTTCGCCCCGTAACGGTGGCGGCTCGTTTGCGGGTTTGCGTGGTCGGGTCGGGCGGCCGCGAGCATGCCCTCGCTGCCGCGCTGCAACGGACCGCGGATGTGGTTGTTTGTCCCGGCAACCCCGGCATGCAGGCGCTCGGCATCGCCTGTGTTTCGCGGCCGCCTGAAACCATCGAAGCCGACCTGTTCGTCGTAGGCCCCGAGCAGCCGCTGGTCGATGGCATCGGCGACCGCCTTCGTGACGCCGGCAACCTCGTGTTCGGGCCCGGCGCCGCCGGCGCACGGCTCGAAGGCTCCAAGGCGTGGATGAAGGAGATGCTGGCGGGCGCGGACGTTCCGACGGCGGCCTACGGCGTGTTCGACAGCGCGGGGCCGGCGATCGAATTCCTGCGCTCGCTCAGCCCGCCCTGGGTGGTCAAGACCGACGGCCTCGCGGCAGGCAAGGGCGTACTGGTTACCGAAGACCTCGATGAGGCGTGCGCCGACGTCGAGGCGAAGCTCGCAGGGGTTTCGTTCGGCGCGGCAGGCCGGCTAGTGGTGATCGAAGAAGGCCTCACCGGGCCGGAGCTTTCGCTGATGGCTGTATGCGACGGAAAACGAGCAGTTCCCCTCGCCGCAGCCCAGGACTTCAAACGTGCCCTCGACGGCGACAAGGGCCCCAACACAGGCGGTATGGGCGCCTACTCGCCGGTGCCGGCGGTCGACGACGACGATGTCGCAGCCATCATGAACGGGGCCGTCACCCCGACCCTCGAAGCCCTCGCCGACATCGGCATCGACTACCGCGGCGTTCTCTACGCCGGTCTCATGCTCACACCTGAAGGTCCCAAAGTCCTCGAGTTCAACGTTCGCTTCGGGGATCCCGAAACCGAGGCGCTGATGCCGCGATGGAAAGGGGACGTTTCGGAGATTCTTGCTGCGGCAGCGGACGGGCGGCTCGACAGTGTCGCGGCGCCTGAGTTCCTACCCGACGCGGCGGTGTGCGTCATGCTGGCGGCCGAGGGCTATCCGGCAGCCCCGAAGACGGGACAACCGATCTACGGGCTCGATTCGTGGAAGGCCGACCCTTCGTTGCACCTGTACGCCGCGGGAGTCGGGCCGGGACTGACGACTGCGGGAGGCCGGGTGCTAGCGGTTACCGGCCTCGGGGAGACGATCGGGCGAGCGAGAGAGAGGGCGTACGAGGGCGCGGGGCGGATCTCGTTTTCGGGTGTGCAGTATCGGTCGGACATCGCGGCGCGAGCCGCGGGTTGAGAGGAGGAGGACAAAATGAAGCGGGTCGCGATCCTCATGGGTTCTGCGAACGACCAGCCGAAGATGGCTCCGGCGGGTGAGACGCTTGCATCGTTCGGCGTGGACTACACGGAGCACGTGATGTCGGCGCATCGCACGCCGGCGAAGGTCGCGGAGTTCGCTGGCGGTGCAAGAGAGGCCGGGTACGGAGTTCTCATCTGCGGTGCCGGCATGGCGGCGCACCTGGCCGGCGCGGTTTCGGCTCAGACCACGCTCCCGGTGATAGGCGTGCCTCTGTCCGGCGGCGCCATCGGAGGGATCGACGCCCTGTACTCCACCGTGCAGATGCCGAAAGGGATACCGGTCGCGACCGTCGCGGTGGACGGCGCCCAGAACGCCGCGCTTCTCGCGATCGAGATGCTCGCCATAACCGAGGACGAACTCGCCAAGCGGCTTGCCGAGTTCCGGGCGGAGTGGGCCCGATGACCGACACGGTGAAGCTCCCACACGTCGCGTCAGGAAAGGTTCGCGACATCTACGAGCTCGACGCGCAACACCTCCTGTTCGTGACGTCCGACCGGATGTCCGCCTTCGACGTCGTCATGGCCGAGCCGATACCCGACAAGGGCAGGGTGCTCACCGCCATAACCGCCTTCTGGCTTGACCAGCTGAAGGATGTGGCTCCCAACCACCTCGTCGGCGTCGACGTCCCGCCAGGTGTCGCGGCGTCCGACGCCGACGCGCGCGAGCTCGAAGGCCGGGTCATGGTCGTTCGGAAGGCCGAGATGCTTCCGGTCGAGTGCATCGTGCGCGGGTACCTGTCGGGTTCGGCTTGGGCGGAGTACAAGAAGAGCCGGACCATGCACGGCGAGCCTCTTCCCGCCGGCCTGCGCCAGTCGGAGAAGCTACCCGAACCGGTGTTCACCCCCTCGACCAAAGCCGCGACTGGGCACGACGAGAACATCAGCTTCGACGCGGCGGTCGACCTGGTCGGCAAGGAACTCGCCGAAGAGGCTCGCCGGATAAGCCTCGCCGCGTACGAGAAGGGCGCTGCACTCGCGACCGGGCGGGGAATCGTCATCGCCGACACCAAGTTCGAGTTGGGCCTCATCGACGGCCGTCTCGCAATCTGCGACGAAGTCCTCACCCCCGACTCCTCGCGCTTCTGGCCGGCGGACGCGTGGGAACCCGGGACGGTTCCACCATCATTCGACAAACAACCGCTTCGCGACTGGCTCGAGGAAACCGGATGGTCGAAGACACCGCCTCCACCTCCGCTGCCGCCCGAGGTCGTGGACGCCACCCGTGCGCGCTACATCGAGGCGTACGAGCGGCTCACCGCCCGGAGCTTCACCTCCTGGCCCGGAGCAGGACCGGTGCCGCCAGACCCTGGGCTACTCGGGGACGAAGGCGACCGGCCGGTAGTCTGAGAACGTGAGTCTCTACTCGGCGATGGTGGAGGTTTCCCTCCGCCCAGGCATTGCCGATCCGCAGGGCGCAACCATCGAGCGCGCGCTGCCCGCGCTCGGGTTCGATGGGATCTCGGGTGTGAGAGCCGGAAAGGCGTTTCGCTTCACGATCGAAGCACCCGACGAGACCGCCGCCCGGCGCGAGGTCGACGACCTGTGCCGGCGGTTGCTCAGCAACCCGGTGATCGAGGATGCGGAGGTAACCCTGGTCGCCGCGGAGGTCGCTCGTTGAGCGTTCGTGTCGGCGTCGTTTTGTTCCCGGGCTCCAATTGCGAACACGACGTGGTCGAAGCGGTCACCTCTCTCCGGGCTGACGCGGAAATCGTCTGGCACGGCGACCGCTCGTTGGCGCACGTGGACGCGGTGATCCTCCCGGGAGGTTTCGCCCATGGCGACTACCTCCGGCCCGGCGCCATCGCGAGGTTCTCCCCGATCATGGCCGCGGTGGAGGCTTTCGCCGCGGAAGGAGGACCCCTCGTTGGCATTTGCAACGGTTTCCAGGTTCTCACCGAGGCGCACCTGCTGCCCGGTGCGCTCCAGAAGAACCGGGGCCTCACGTTTCTCTGCCGTACCGTCGAACTCGAGGTCGCCAGCGCGCGATCGGTCCTGACGGCGGGCGTGCAGGTCGGTACCCGGTTGCAAGTACCGATCAATCACTTCGAGGGCAACTACACGTGCGATTCGCGCACGCTTGGCCAGCTCCGCGCAGACGAGCGCATCGTTCTGCGTTACACCGACAACCCGAACGGCTCGGTGGACGACATCGCCGGCGTCAGCAATGAGGCAGGAAACGTGGTCGGGTTGATGCCGCATCCGGAGCGGGCGTCCGACCCGTTGCTCGGTTCGACCGACGGCCGGGTGCTTCTGGGTGCGTTGCTCACATCCGCCGGCGCACGGCTCGCGGACGCTGCCGCCTCGACCTGACCGATGCCGCTGTCAGCCGCGGGTGCGAGGGATCCCCGCCTTCCTCAGCACGTTGGCGTCGACTCCGGCGGCGCGCCAAGCCGCGTAGGTGATGCCCTTTCGCTCTCCGTAGCTCTTCGCCGCCTCAACGAATCCCTCCTCGAGAGCCTTCAAATCGACCGCTTCCTCCTTGGTGGCCAATTCGGTTTCCAGGTTGAGGCGCTCCTGCACGAGATGAACCCGAGTGAGCGGATCCGCGCCGGCGACACGGTCGTCGATTTGGCGCAATCGGGACTGGATGCTTTCAGTGGTCCGCTTGCGTCCACGCTTCGGCTTGTGAGCTTCTAACGCCTCCAGGTAGCGGCGTACTGCCCGACTCTCTTCCCGTCCGACGGCCAGAGCGTGCTTGTGCTCATCGGACATTGCTGACTTGGTTGCCCGTGGTCTGCGGGGGGTCGATTTAGCTGGCATATCTCAGTGTTTTTAACATTTTCGGTGAAGAGCGCACAAGATCAAAACCCAATCTTCTCGAATCGAATGGGCCAATTTCCATCGAATCGCGAACGTGTTAGGACCCACTAGTCTCGGTGGCTATGGATCCACACATCCACCGCGCTCTAGGGCTTACAGATGACGAAGCGGGGGAGATCGAGCGGATCCTCGGAAGGGAACCCAACCATTTAGAATTGGCCATGTATTCGGTCATGTGGAGCGAGCACTGCTCGTACAAGTCGAGCCGGCTCCACCTGAAACGGTTGCCGACCGAAGGGGCAAGGGTTCTTGTAGGTCCCGGCGAGAACGCGGGAGTCGTCGACGCCGGCGGCGGCCTAGCCGTTGCACTCCGAATTGAGAGCCATAATCATCCCTCGGCGATCGAGCCTTATCAGGGCGCCGCCACCGGGGTTGGCGGCATTCTTCGGGATATCTTCACCATGGGTGCGCGCCCTATCGCCCTCATGGATCCTCTGCGCTTCGGGAATCCGCAAGACCCCCGTTCTCGTTGGATTGCCACGGGCGTTATCTCGGGAATATCCGGATATGGCAACTCCGTCGGTGTTCCGACCGTAGGCGGTGAAGTCGATTTTGACGACTGTTTTGCGGATAACCCACTGGTAAATGTCCTTTGCTGCGGGGTTCTGCCGGTCGACCGTCTGGTGCTCGGCCGGGCGAGCGGAGACGGCAATCTCGCCGTCCTCCTCGGGAGCTCGAC
This sequence comes from Acidimicrobiales bacterium, assembly GCA_036378675.1. Taxonomy (NCBI): domain Bacteria; kingdom Bacillati; phylum Actinomycetota; class Acidimicrobiia; order Acidimicrobiales; species Acidimicrobiales bacterium. The sequence continues at coordinate 23,980 of DASUWA010000026.1, read as the reverse complement.
CGGCCGCGACGGCATCGGCGGCGTGAGCGTTCTCGCTTCTGCCGGATTCAGCGATGACGGGGAGGCCGAGCAGGCCAAGCGCCCCAATGTCCAAGTGGGTGATCCCTTCGAGGAGAAGCGGCTCATCGAGGCGTGCCTGCAGCTGCTCGACGAGTCGCTCGTGGTCGGGATTCAGGACCTCGGCGGCGCCGGGTTGACGTGCGCGACCAGCGAGACCGCTTCCCGCGGGGGAGTGGGCATGGACGTCGACGTCACCGCGGTCCGGTTGAGAGAACCCGGCATGGAGCCGTGGGAGATCATGACCAGCGAGAGCCAGGAACGGATGCTCGCGATCGTGACTCCCGGCTCTCTCGACCGGGTGCTGGACGTGTGCCACCGGTGGGAAGTCAACGCGGCCGTGGTCGGCAAGGTCACGTCCACAGGCCGGCTACGGATCCTCGACGGCTGGCAAGGGGAGGTGCTCGCCGACATTCCAGCGTCGTCGCTTCACGAAGACGCTCCCTGCTATGACAGGCCGATCGAACGCCCCGCCGACCTGGATACCAGGCAGTCGGACGACCCGGGCACACTCCCGGCGCCGGCGGATTGCGGTATCGACCTCCTCGAACTCGTCGCCGAGACCGGCGACCGGTCCTGGGTGTACCGCCAGTACGACCATCAGTTGTTCCTGAACACCGTCGTCCCCCCCGGCGGCGACGCAGCCCTGCTGCGGCTCTCCGGACCGGGTGTCCCCGCGCCCGCCGGTTGGCGCCGCGGCATCGCCCTCTCGACCGACGGAAACTCCCGTTGGTGCGCCATCGACCCGCGCGCCGGCACGGCTTTGGTCGTTGCGGAGTCTGCGCTGAACGTTGCGTGCGTCGGTGCCACTCCCGTTGCGGTCGTCAACTGTCTCAACTTCGGGAACCCTGAACACCCGCAGGTGATGTGGCAGCTGTCGGAGGCGATCGACGGCATGTCGGACGCGTGTCGCGCGCTGTCGCTCCCAGTGATCGGCGGAAACGTGAGCCTGTACAACGAGAGCCGCGGCCGCGACATCGACCCCACCCCGGTCGTCGGCACGCTCGGTCTTGTCGATCATCTCGAGTGCCCGCCGTGCGGTGCTCGGCTGGTGCCGGGCGGCAAGATCGTCCTTGTCGGCGGGCGAGCGGCGTCGCTCGCCGGATCCAGATGGGCGGTCAACTTGAGGCATCACCGCGGCGGGACTCTGCCCGCCCTCGACCTCGCCCTGCACGGGCGGCTCATCGAGTTGGTCTCCGATCTCGTCTCGGAGATCGTGTCCGGGGTGTCTCGGCCCGATCTGGATGTCCACGGCGTGCACGACGTGTCGGACGGAGGTCTCGGGGCGGCGCTCGCGGAGATGGCAATTCGCGGGAATGTCGGGTTCACCGTCGCGGGTGTCGCCGACCACGTCGAGCTGTTCGGTGAAGGGCCGTCCAGGGTGCTCTTCTGCGTCGATCCATTGGACGTTCCGGCTCTGACCGAACGGGCCAACCAGGCCGGCCTGGCCGCAACTGTTCTCGGGGATGCACACGGAGAGCGGCTCGTCGTGGAGGGCCTGGTTGACGTGAGCCTGCAGGACATATCGGCGCGCTGGGCCGGGGAGCTCCCGGCCGCTTTGGCCGGTGGCCCGGCGATAGAGCCGGTCGGATAACGGCCCGCTCCGCACTGCCCCGGCGGCAAAGCAGGAAGGGGCACCTGCCCGGATCGCCGCAACCCGGCCAGTACGTGAGAGAATGAATCAAGTGCCCGGGCAAGACCCCCTAGCAGTGACTCATGATTCGCCGCGGGAAGCGTGCGGCGTGTTCGGCGTGTGCGCTCCCGGCACGCAGGTCGCCCACATGACCTTCGACGGCCTGTACGCCTTGCAGCATCGCGGGCAGGAGTCCGCCGGCATGGCGGTCAGCGACGGCGAGGAGATGATGGTCGTCAAGGACATGGGCCTGGTGACCAACGTGTTCAACGAGTACAAGCTGGCCGGCCTCGAGGGGCATCTCGCCATCGGCCACACCCGCTACTCCACCACAGGGGCGTCGAGCTGGCACAACGCTCAACCCGTCTACAGGATCACCTCGCCGAACTCCGAGCGGCAGAGTGCCCTGGCGTTCGCGCTCGGGCACAACGGGAATCTCACCAACACCAATGCCCTTGCCGAGCAGGTCGGCATGCTGCCCGGGACGGTCACGAGTGACAGCGACGTGATCGCCGAGCTGCTGGTGCAACACCTCGACGCTCATCCGGCAGACGACCTCGTCGCCGCCCTCAGCCAGGTGCTGCCGACACTGCAGGGTGCGTTTTCCCTCGTGCTCCTCGATCACCGGCAGCTCATCGGGGTCCGCGATCCTCGCGGCTTCCGGCCCCTCTGCATCGGCAGGCTCCCCGAAGGCGGGTGGATCCTCGCCTCGGAAACGCCCGCACTCGACGTGACCGGCGCCGAGTTCGTCAGAGAGGTAGATCCCGGCGAGATGGTCGTGATCACCCCCGACGGCCCCGTCTCCCACCAGCTGTGGCCGGGATTGGCCGAGGCCAAGCTCTGCCTCTTCGAGTTCGTGTACCTGGCCCGGCCGGATAGCCAGCTGTACGGCCAGGAGCTCCACGGCGCCCGGACCCGGATGGGCGAGATGCTGGCGGAGCAGGCGCCGGTGGACGCCGACATGGTCATGGGAGTGCCCGACTCGGGGCTGCCGGCCGCCGAGGGCTACGCCAAGCGGAGCGGAATCCGCTACGGCCACGGGCTGGTCAAGAACCGCTACATCGGCCGGACGTTCATCGTCCCCGACCAGGCCCAGCGCGCTCAGGGAGTCCGCCGGAAGCTCAACCCGCTGCGCGGGGCGATCGCCGGACAACGCCTGATCGTCGTCGACGACTCGATCGTCCGCGGCACCACGACGCGGGCGATGGTCAAGATGCTGCGTGAGGCGGGCGCCAAGGAGGTCCACCTCCGCATCTCATCCCCGCCGTACCGCTGGCCCTGCTACTACGGACTCGACACCGGCACCCGGGCGGAGCTGATCGCAGCGAGGATGGACGAGCAGGAGATCTGCGAGTACCTCGGCGCGGACAGCCTGGCGTACCTCAGCCTCGACCGATTGAAAAAGGCGACCGGCGCGCCCGACGCCGGGTTCTGCGACGCCTGCCTCACCGGTGACTACCCGAAAGACGTTCCGGTACCGCTGGTCAGCGAACGCAGCGGTTCTCGCGAGGCACCGGTCGGACTGCACGTTGGGTGAACTGGCCGGCCGCCCGCCCACGCCTGCGGAAGCCGGACCCGACACAACCGGACGACCCGGACTGACCTACGCAGCCTCGGGCGTGGACATCGACGCCGCGGACGAAGCGGTCGAGGCCATCAGAGGGCTGGTGAACTCAACCGCCGATGTTCCCGGCGTGATCGGCGGGATCGGGGGCTTCGGCGGGCTCTTCGAGGTTCCCCGCGGTTACAGGCGTCCCGTGCTCGTCTCCAGCACCGACGGGATCGGAACCAAGATGGCGATCGCGACCGCGACCGGGCGCTACGACACAGTCGGTGTCGACCTGGTCGCGATGGTCGTCGACGACCTGGTCTGCTGCGGAGCCCGACCCCTTTTCTTCCTGGACTACCAACTCCTCGGCCGGATCGATCCGAACCAGGTCCGAGAAGTGATGAGTGGCATCGCGGAGGGATGCCGACAGGCCGGGTGTGCGATCGTCGGCGGCGAGCTCGCCGAGCATCCCGGGCTCCTCGAGCCGGGCGAGATCGACGTCGCCGGGTTCGCGGTCGGAATAGTGGACCGGGACCAGATCGTCGACGGTCCTTCACGCACGGCCGACGGCGACGTGCTGATCGGGCTGCCTTCGCCCGGCCTGCGCTCGAACGGCTACTCCCTGGCCCGCAAGGCGCTTCTTGAGCGCGCCGGGCGATCGCTTGCCGGACCGGCATGGGCAGGGTCAGATACATGGACGCTCGCCGACGAGCTGCTGCGCCCGTCGGTCATATACACGCCGGCGGTGCTCCGGCTGTTGGAGCGGGTTCGAGTTCACGCGATCGCGCACATCACCGGTGGCGGGCTGCCGGGGAACGTCCCGCGGGTGATGAGCCCCGGGCTCGACGCGGTGTTCGATACGGACGCTTGGGAGACGCCGCGTATCTTCGACGAGATCCGGCTCGCGGGGGGTGTTGGCGAGGAGGAGATGGCCCGGGTCTTCAACCTCGGGCTCGGCATGGTCATAGCGGTATCACCCGGAGACGCCGACTCAGCGCTAGCAGCCCTTACGGCCCCGGACCTCGAGCCCCGGGTCGTCGGTCACCTGATCGCCGGGACCGGCCGGGTGGAGATCAAATAGGCGCCTGTCCGGTACGGCTGACTAGTCCGTTTTGACCAAAAAATTGACCCGGTCGGGTCATGGTGCGAGATCGGGTCTTCTCGTACCTTGTGTGCGAAAGGCACACTTGGAAGGAACCCGTAGAGATGGCCGACGATACCCACGCAGATGCGCTTCTCACCCCAGCTGAGGTGGCGGCGCTGTTCCGTGTAAACCCAAAGACCGTCACGCGCTGGGCGCGGGCAGGCAAGATCACCGCTATCCGGACCCTCGGCGGGCACCGCCGCTTCCGGGCTTCGGAGATCCGCCGCTGCCTCGAAGAGATGGAGCGCGCTGACTTCTAGAGCTTGACTTTCGGTCACCGCCGGTAGACTCGCGCCGCCGCCGGGCCGAGAGATTCATCGCCACCGAACGACCACCAAGTGTGGGGGCAGGGGGCATTTTGCAGGGGCAGAAGGGGCAGGGGGAAGCTTGGGGGTGAGCCCAACCGCGGGCAGACGAGGTTGGGTCACCCCCTGCTTATCTCAAGGGGGCGGAGCGACGCACGTGCGATGATTTGGAGGTGGACGTCGACGTGCAGGGGGATCGCCCCGCCCGCCTGGGACCTGAACGGCTGCTCCGGCTGCCGACCGGGTTCGTTGCGCACACCGGGTATGCCGGTTTGCGGGACCCGGGTGAAGGAGACGACGTCAGCGTCATCGTGTCGGACCGGCCATGCGCGTCCGCTGCCGTCTTCACCAGGAGCTTGTTCTCCGGGCCGAGCGTCGCGCTGAGCCGGAAGAGGGCGCTCTCCGGCCACGCCCGGGGAGTCGTGGTCGTGGCGAAGAACGCGAACGTTGCCACCGGACCGGACGGAGCACGGGACGCGGAGGAGATCACCCGGCTGGTCGCGGAAGCGAGGGGGCTCGAACCCGACGAAGTCCTCGTCGCCAGCACCGGGGTGATCGGTCGCCCCTATCCCATGCCTGCCCTGCGCGCCCACCTGGCCGGCTTGGCGACCTCCGTATTCGACGCGGACGCCTACAGGGTCGCCCGGGCGATCATGACAACCGACACGATCCCCAAGGTCACCGAGCAACCGGCCGGGGCGGCACGCGTCGTCGGAGTGGCCAAAGGGGTCGGGATGATCGAGCCCGACATGGCCACGATGCTCGCCTTCGTTTTCACGGACGCAGAAGTCGACGCTGCGCTGCTCGACGGCATGTGGAGGCGCGCGGTCGACGAGTCGTTCAACTGCCTGAGCGTCGACACCGACACCTCGACGTCCGACACCGCGATCGTGTTCGCCAACGGTGCTGCGGGGCCGGTCCACGAGGCTGCTCTCGGCGTCGCCCTGCGGGAAGTCTGCCTCGACCTGACGCTTCAGCTGGCGAGGGACGGCGAGGGCGCGACGAAGCTGCTCACCGTTACCGTTCGGGCGGCGAGGGAGGCCCGTCAGGCGAGGCGGGTCGCCAAGGCTGTAGTCAACTCACCGCTCGTGAAGACCGCGGTCCACGGCGCAGACCCCAACTGGGGCAGAGTCGTGATGGCGATAGGCAAATGCCAGGACGAGACCGACATCGACCCCGAAGGGGTGGTGATCCGATTCGGCGGAATGGAGACCTACCCGCGCAGGCCTGATGTCGCCGGCCTCGACCGGCTCGCCCAGATCATGTCCGCCGACCACGTCGAGATCGAGATCGAACTCAACACCGGCGAAGCCGAAGCCACCGTCTACGGCTGCGATCTCTCCGCTGAGTACGTGCGGATCAACGCCGACTACACGACGTAATTGGCCCGGCGGGGGGCCCCTATGACACCCACTTGGCCCCTGCCTCTGGAGGTGCGTGGGGGCCCCTGCCCCACGCCTGGCCGTGTTAATGCACCCGGCGGGGGGCCCTTCGGCTAGGTAGCGTTCGCCTCGGCGTCGCGGACCCGCTTCACCAGGGTCTCCATGACCGCCCAGGCGATCGCCGGATGCTGGTGAACCAGCGGCCGGAACTCCCAGCTGGTCAGGCTGAAGCACCGCATGTCCGTGATCGCCTTGACGCTGGCCGTACGGGTTCCCCCGTCGATCAGAGCCATCTCGCCGAACCAGTCGCCGGCGTGAAGCGTCCGTTTCTCGGACCCCCTCAGCGTGACGAGCGCCTCGCCGTCAGCGATCAGGAAGAACCCGATCCCCTCCTCGCCTTCCGTCATCAGCTCCTTGCCCGCCGGAAAGTTGTACTCGTGCATGGTGCTCGCCAACTCTTTCAGCTCGCGCTTCGAGAGGCTTGCGAACAGCGGGACAGACGCCACTGCTTCTCGTGCCACCGTCATGAATTAGAGGATACGCCCTCGGCAAGGCGCGCGCTCGGCCGTGGCCGATCGGTCAAACATTGGTCGCGTCGATCTCGGCCAGGTCATCGATGCGAGCGGCGGTGTCGCTCCACCGGTCCTCGACCCGGCCGATTCTCCACAACACGACGGCGATCACCCACGTGACCACGAACATCCCCACGATGAAGTAGCCCGCCTTGTTGATGTCGAACCTGGACGACCAATCCCAAAGTCCCCCGGACAGGTTGAACTGGGACTGAAGCACCGAAAGCAGCTCGATGGTGCCGATCACGAAGGCCACGCCAACGGACAGCGCGGTGATGATGATGTTGTAGTACACCTTGCGCACCGGGTTGGAGAACGCCCAACCGTACGCGAAGTTCATGAACGAGCCGTCCGCGGTGTCGAGCAGCGACATCCCGGCCGCGAAGAGGATGGGAAGGCTCAGGATCGCCCAGAACGGAAGTCCCGCCGCGACGGACGTGCCCGCCATCACCAGGAGAGCGATCTCCGTGGCAGTGTCGAACCCCAAGCCGAACAGGAAACCCAGCGGGTACATCTTCCAGGCTGCATCAATCCTCCGGGCGAGCGGCCCGAAGAACCGGTTGAGAAGACCACGGGCGTTGAGCTGCCGTTCCAATTCGTCTCCGTCGAACTCGCCGCGCCGCAGTGCGAAGAAGATCTTCACTATCGACACCAGGATCACCAGATTGAGCGCCGCGATCAGGTACAGGAAGCCACCCGAGACGAGCGTCCCGATGACGCCCGTGTAGCGGTGGAGCCCCGATCCCGGATTGCGGACCTGCACGTTGAGGGCCCGGACCCCGAAGTTGAGCGCCGCAGCGAGAATGAACACCACGCTCGAATGACCGAGCGAGAACCAGAAGCCCACCGACAGAGGTCTTTGTCCCTCCGACATCAACTTCCGGGTCGTGCTGTCGATCGCCGAGATATGGTCCGCGTCGAACGCATGCCGCATTCCGAGGGTGTAGGCGAGCAGCCCGGTCCCTATACCGAAGGTCCGGACATTATCCAGGCGGAAGTGATGCCGGACAGCCAGGAATAGCAGCACGAACCCCGCCACGTGCAAGAACACGATGAATCCAACCATTGCGGCGGTCCGGCGCCATTCCACCGGAGTCATCCGCCCGGCCAACCGCTCCAGGCGGCTTAGCTCTCGCTCGGTCAGGTCGACTGACACCGACACAAACCTACCTATTTGCGACCAGGTTGCAATAGCCTTTTGTTCGTGGCAGCTAGCACGCCGCAGGAACCGAACGACGCGGTCGAGGTGCTCGTCGCCCGCCTGCGTTCACTCGGCTACCGGATGACCTCGAGCAGGAGGGCTGTTCTTGAGGCCCTGGTGAGCGGGACCCACCGGAGCGCGGAGGAGCTCGCCGAGGAGGTCCAAGCCCGGGCCCCCGACGTGCACATCTCCACCGTGTACCGAAACCTCGACGAGCTCGAGCGAATCGGGCTGGTCGTGCACTCACACCTCGGGCACGGACCGGCGACGTACCAGTTGACCGCCGAAGCGCACGGTCACCTCGTTTGCGAGCGGTGCGGGGCGTCCTTCGAGGCGGACAAGCGGATCTTCGCCGGTTTGGCGAGGGAAGCGAAGTCGCGTTTCGGGTTCGAGATCCGACCCTTCCACTTCTCCGTGCTCGGGTTGTGCGAAGCCTGCCGCGACAAGTAGCCGGGTAGTTTCAAACCATGCGTTTCTCCCGTGCGGCAATCGCGGTTGTGCTGTGTCCCGCAGTCGGCGTGCTTGCTTCATGCAGCAGCAGCTCGCCGGCAAGGGCACGGAGCACGACGGTCCCCACCTCGTCGAGTATCCCCACGTCCGCCTCAACCTCGTCGGGCTCGACCGGCTCGACACCTTCGAGCAGCGCAGCGTCCACCAGTTCGCCCGGCGTGGCGCTCTGCACGGTCGAGAACTTGAAGGGCAGCTTCACCGTCGTGCCCGGTTCGGCGTCGGCCGGGCACATCGAGGCAAAGGTCGTGCTGACCAACTCCTCGCACGTCGCGTGCCGTACGTTCGGCTACGTGGGGATGCAGCTGCTGGACGCCAACGGAACGCCCGCGCCAACGAATGTGGTGCGCCAACCCGGCTCGGTGGCGACCATAGTCCTCGCTCCCGGCCAGTCGGCGTCCGCGATTACGCAGTTCAGCCCGGACATCCCCGGCCAAGGGGACTCGACTGGCGCAACCTGCCAACCGACTGCGCAGAGCACCGAAATCACCCCGCCGAACGACACCCGCTTCTTCGTCGCTCAAGGCCCCGGCCAGCCGGTATGTGAACGAGGCACCATCGACCTCCGTCCGTTGCAGGCTGGGGCGTAGAATCGTTTGAGCATGCCCGACGCGCGACCCCCCCGCCGCCGAGCGCTTCTTCTGGAGAACGTCCACCCCGGCGCGGCAGAGATCATGACCGAAGCCGGCTTCGAAGTGGAGGTGTCCAAGGGCGCGTTCGACGAAAGCCAGCTAGCCGACCGGATCGGCGAGATAGACGTTCTGGGCATCCGCTCTCGCACCCAGATCAGCGAGGCGGTGCTCGACAAGTCGAAGGGCCTGCTGGCCATCGGCGCCTTCTGCATCGGAACCAACCAGATCGACGTCCCTTCGGCGACCAGGCGTGGGATCGCGGTTTTTAACGCGCCGTTCTCCAACACTCGGAGCGTGGTCGAGCTGGTGATAGCAGAGATAGTCGCCCTGACGCGCCGCCTGACCGACAAGAACCGCGACATGCACGCGGGCATCTGGTCGAAGTCCGCTTCCGGAGCACACGAGGTCAGGGGACGCAAACTCGGGATCGTCGGCTACGGCAACATCGGCTCACAGCTCTCCGTCCTCGCTGAAGGGCTGGGAATGTCGGTGGCCTTCTACGACACAGCCGACCGCCTCGCTCTAGGCAACGCGCGACGTTGCGGCAGCCTCGAGGAGCTCCTCGGATGGGCCGATGTTGTCAGCCTGCATGTCGACGGCAACCCGAGCAACCGCGGCATGTTCGGAGCGTCCGAGTTCGCTGCCATGCGTGACGGCGCAATGTTCTTGAACCTGAGTCGCGGGTTCGTCGTCGATCACGGCGCGTTGCGCGAGGAGATCCTGTCAGGCCGACTGGCTGGTGCGGCGGTTGATGTCTTCTTCGAGGAGCCGTCCGGCGACGACACCAACTTCACGTCCCGATTGCAGGGGTTGCCGAACGTGATCCTTACTCCTCACATCGGCGGAAGCACCGAGGAGGCGCAGGAGGACATCGGCCATTTCGTCGCCAACAAGCTGGTCGCGTACGCGCGACGTGGCAGCACCTCACTGTCGGTGAATTTGCCGAACGTCGATCTGGCGGAACGAGGCGGGACGCACGGCCTGGTGCACATTCACCGCAACACGCCTGGGGTCTTGGCGGCCATCAACGCGATCTTCGCGGACCACCGCATCAACATCGAAGGTCAGTCGCTCGGCACCCGAGGCGACATTGGTTACGTCATCACCGACATAGCCGGCGACTTCACCGAGGACATGCTCACCCGGCTCGCCCACATGGACGAGACCATCCGAATCAGGGTTCTGTAAGCCGGGCGCGTGGGCCCGGTTCTGCCGGGATCAGCGCGAGGCAGTGGCAGCCTGCTTCAATGCCGCGTCGAGGTCGGCGATCAGGTCGTCGATCGTCTCGATCCCAACCGAGAGGCGGATGAGGCCAGGGTGCACTTCAAGAGGCGAGCCTGCCGCCGACGCGTGAGTCATCCGGTGAGGATGCTCGATCAGCGATTCGACCGCGCCGAGGGACTCGGCGAGGGTGAAGATCTCCGTGGATCGGGCGACCTCGAGAGCTGCGGGCTCGCCCCCTGCGAGCACGAACGAGATCATCCCCCCGAAGCCCTTCATCTGGCGCGCCGCGACTTCGTAGCCCGCATGAGTAGGCAAGCCGGGGTAGAGGACACTCTCCACCGCCGGGTGATGCTCCAAGTGGGACGCGATCGCGGAGGCATTGGAGCAGTGGCGGTCCATCCGAACAGGAAGGGTCTTGGTTCCGCGCAGCACGAGGTAGCAGTCCAGCGGGCCAGGTACACCGCCGGCCGCGTTCTGGAAGAACGCCAGCTGCTCCGCAAGCCGAGCGTCGTTGGTGACCAGTAGCCCCCCGACCACGTCGCTATGGCCGCCGAGATATTTAGTGGCCGAGTGGACCACGATGTCTGCTCCGAGCGCGAGAGGCTGCTGGAGGTACGGGGTGGCGAACGTGTTGTCCACCACGAGCAACGCGTCACGGTCGTGCGCCCAAGCCGCCACCGCCCAGATGTCGACGATCGACAGCAGGGGGTTGGAAGGGGTCTCGACCCAGACCATCCGAGTCTCGGGCCGCCAGGAAGCCGCGAGGGCGCCCAGATCGGAAAGATTCGCCGGCGTATAAGTGATCCCGAGAGGCGACCAGACCCGGCTGACCAGCCGGTAGGTACCGCCGTACGCGTCATTGGGCATCACCAGGTGATCGCCTGGTTTCAACAGCCGAAGGACGCAGTCCTCCGCGGCGAGGCCGCTCGAGAACGCCAGCCCGTGATCTCCTCCCTCGAGCGAGGCGATGCAGGTTTCGAGGGCGGCCCGGGTGGGGTTCGCGCTGCGGGCGTACTCGAAGCCCCGATGCTTTCCCACCGCCTCCTGAGCGAAGGTCGTCGAAAACGACACGGGCGGCACAACCGCTCCGGTCACCGGATCGGGTTCCTGGCCGGCGTGGATCGCGCGGGTTTCGAATCCGAGACCGTCGCCGCCGCGGGAGCTCAAACGATCAGTCCTTCATGTTGCGCGTCGCGCTTGCTCATTGGCTGGACCCACGAGTCCGGCCCGGTCCGGAGAAGAAGTCGAGCAGATCGCTGCGGGTGAGTATTCCGGTCGGATGCCCCGCATCGAGCACGAGCACCGCCGCCGACTCCGCCAGGCGCGCCGACGCGACGTCGATCGGCTCGCCGGATCCGATCATCGGCAGCGGGGGCCCCATGACCGAATCGACCGTGGCGTCGAGAGCCGAAGAATCGGCAAGGATCTTCGCGAGCAGCTCCCGATCACTCACCGTGCCGACCACCTCCGCAAGCGACAGCGGAGGCTCCGCTTTGACTACCGGCATCTGAGAGACGTTGTACTCACGAAGGATCGACACTGCTGCGCGGACGGTTTCGTTGGGGTGGACGTGCACCAGCGGCGGGATCGACGGGCCGCCGTTGCTGGCAAGTCCGTGAACCTTGGCGGCCAAGAGATCTTCCACCGTGTCCCCGCCCGACGCGCCGGCCCGGAGGAAACCGTGGTCCGCCATCCAACCGTCGTCGTACACCTTGGAGAGATAACCCCGCCCGGAGTCGGGGAGGATCACAACGATGACCGCTTCGGGACCGAGCTCACGACCGACCTCGAGCGCTGCCCACACCGCCGTCCCGCACGACCCGCCCGCGAGGATCCCTTCCTCGCGCGTCAGCCGGCGGGCGCTCAGGAAGCTGTCCCGGTCCGACACCATCACGACCCGGTCGGCGATGCGCCGGTCGTAGGTGTCGGGCCAAAAATCCTCACCGATTCCTTCAACGAGGTACGGTCGCCCCTGCCCACCCGAGTAGACCGATCCCTCGGGGTCGGCGCCGACGATCTGTATGTCGGGGTTGCGTTCCTTCAGGTACCGACCCACTCCGCTGATCGTCCCGCCGGTACCGATGCTCACTACCACGTGGGTGACCCGCCCGGCGGTCTGGCGCCAGATCTCAGGGCCGGTGGTCAGGTAGTGAGCCTCCGGGTTCTGCGGGTTGGCGTACTGATTGGGCATGAACGCGCCCGGCGTCGAGTCGGTGAGCCTTCGAGCCACCGAGTAGTAGGAGTCGGGGTGTTCAGGTGCGACCGCCGTCGGGCAGACAACCACCTCGGCTCCGTAGGCGCGGAGAAGTGCAACCTTCTCGCTGGCGATCTTGTCCGGCATCGTAAAAATACAGCGGTATCCGCGCCGGGCGGCGACCAGTGCCAAACCCACTCCGGTGTTGCCGGACGTCGGCTCGACGATCGTGCCGCCCCTCGTCAATAGACCCTCACGCTCGGCGGCGGCGACCATCGTCATCGCCGGCCGGTCCTTGACGCTGCCGCCGGGGTTGAGGAACTCGAGTTTGGCCAGCACCTGCGCGCTGATGTCGCGCGCGATTCGGTCAAGCCGGACGAGCGGGGTGTTGCCAACGAGGTCGAGGAGCGAATCCACCGCGTCGATGCGAGGCCCCGGGTCGTGGATCCAGTCGACCTCTATCCCTGCCGCCATGTCCACCGGACGGTCGGTGTAGAGGATCACAGGAAGCCCGGCTCGGTGGAGCTGCCCGGCGACACCGACCGCGTGGGACAACCCTTCGTCGGTGTCCATTCCGATGACTCCAACCGCGCGAGGTATGTGGGCTCTCAAATCGGCGACCGTCGAGGAGGAAAGATCGCCGTGAGGGACGTCCACCCTTCGGCGTGCCTTCACACCGATCCGTTCCGGTACGGGGGCGTCGTCAACGACTACGAGGACATCCATAAGCGCTGGCTGGAAAACTAACAGCAGCCTGCGCCGGCGGGCGCCCGCGGGCCTTGCGGCGGTAGCGTCGTCACTGTGGACCCGACCTATCCCGCTGAGGCCGAGGCATACCGAGACAAGATCAGGGTGTTTCTGGCCGACCACCTACCGTCGGGGTGGAGCGGAATCGGAGCGCTGGATCACGACGAGGTGCGGTCGTTTACGAACGACTGGCGCAAAACGCTGTACGAGAACGGTCTGCTGGCCGCTTCGTGGCCGAAGGAATATGGCGGCGGCGGGCTGTCGCCGCTCGAACAGGTCGTGGTTGCCGAGGAGTTCTACCGGGCAGGGGTACCAACCGGCGGTACGAACGACACCTTCAGCATCCAGATGGTCGGCAACACCCTGCTTCAGTGGGGAACCGAGGAGCAGAAGCGCTGGTACCTGCCCCGAATCCTCTCGGGCGAAGACGTCTGGTGCCAGGGCTACTCGGAGCCCGGCGCCGGGTCTGATCTCGGAAGCCTCGGCACTCGAGCCGTGCTGGACGGGGACGAGTGGGTCATCAACGGACAGAAGATCTGGACTTCGGCTGCCCACCTCGCCAACTGGATCTTCGTGCTCGCCCGGACCGAACCGGACGCCCCGAAGCACAAGGGCATCAGCTTTCTTCTGGTGCCCATGGATCAGCCCGGCGTCGAGATAAGGCCGATCAAGATGATGACCGGCCTATCGGAGTTCAACGAGACGTTCTTCACCGACGCGCGGACCGGCAAGGACAACGTCGTCGGCGGAGTCAACAACGGCTGGGCCGTCGCGATGACCCTTCTCGGCTACGAGCGAGGGGAGGCCGCCGCGACTTTTCCGATCATGTTCAAGGCGGAGATCGACCGGCTCATCGAACTCGCCAGAGTCACTGGAGCGTCGAGCGACCCGCTGATACGCCAGCGGCTGGCGTGGTGCTACTCAAGGGTCGAGATCATGCGGTTCCTGGGCATGCGGACCTTGACCAAGTTCCTCGCCGGCAACCATCCCGGACCGGCAGAGTCAGCGTTCAAGCTCTTCTGGTCGGAGTACCACAAGATCGTCACCGAACTCGGCGTTGACATTCTCGGCGCGGCTGCCCTTGCTCCGACTGGGCGGATGTCAACGGGTTTCCAGGCGGATGATGTGGGTGCACCGAACGACAGCGCTTCGTGGGTCACGGCTTTCCTGATGAGCCGCGCGGGAAGCATCTACGCCGGGTCGTCCCAGATCCAGCGCAACATCATCGGGGAGATGGTGCTCGGGTTACCCAAAGAGCCGGCGGCCGCCGTGGCGGGAAAGACCTGGCGGGAGCTGCAAGCCGACCAGGGCTAAATCTGCCTGGGGAGGGAGAATCCCGCACCGGTAGGGTTGGTCCGGTGGACCCAGACATGAGCGAGTCGGCGCGCGAAGTCGGCGCGGCGACTCTCGAGTCATTACGGCGGAAGCTTGCGCGCCAGGCGGCGTCGCTGATACGGCGTGATCCCGAGGCGGCCGGTGTCGCCCTCGAGCTCGGACTGGTAGATCGCACCTGGCTGGACAATCCGGGAAAGGTACCGATCACGACATCCGGTCCCTACGAAGTGCTCGAACGATTCTGGGAGCGGGCAGTCGAGCAGAGGCCGTCACGATTTTCGTCGCTCGGGCTCGGGGCGGCCCAGCTCCTCGCGGGCCGGCTGGCGCCGCCGTCCGGACGTGCGGAATCCCTGGCCGTCGTGTTCACCGACTTGGAGGGCTTCACGTCCTACACCGCTGAGTTCGGAGACGCGGCGGCCCTCGAGCTTCTGAAGGAGCACCACCGCGTTGCCGGACCCGTTATTCGCCAGGAGGGAGGCCGGATCGTCAAACGGATAGGCGACGGGCTCTTGTGCACCTTCAGCAGTCCGCAAGGCGGTCTCCGGGCGGCGGTGCGACTCATCGGGACCGCGCCCGCTCCGTTGCGGTTGCGCGCCGGCGTCCACGTTGGGGAGGCGATCGTCTCGAGCGACGACGTGATCGGTCATGCGGTGAACGTCGCCGCGCGGGTGGCGGAGACGGCTCGCGGCGGAAGTGTGGTGGCGACCCAGGAAGCGATCGATGCTGCGGGACCCACCCGGGGGGTCCAAATAAGGGGCAAGCCGCGGGCGAGGCGCTTCAAAGGGATCGCAGAAAGAGTGGTGACTATGGAGTTGGAACCGAAAATCAGTTAGCCCGCTCGGTGAGCGTTGCCGTCACCAGCTTTACCAACGATCCGAGTCGCCAGCTTTCGGGATATATGGGCTCCTCGATTCCTTCCTCCTGGGCGACTCCGGCGCAGACCGGTCCGATGCAGGCCGCAATGGGAACGCGTCGGTTGAACGCCTCCAATAGGTCTGGCCCCTTTCCGTCTGCCTCGGCCAGTTCCATCATCTGCCGCACTTGCGGTCCGGCTGTGAAGGTGACGGCATCGACCTTGCCTTCGCAGCACAGCTCGATCAGCTGGCGGGCGGGTCCAGCCTCTGATTCTGTTGGGAGCTTCCAGCGGTACACGGGGACTATCACCACCTTGGCTCCCGCCGCTTCGAGCGTCGCCGTGATCGGGTCCCGGTCATCGCCGTGCGGCTGAAACGCCACCCGCCGTCCGGCAACGCCCCGTTCGGTCAGGTACGCAGCGACTTCGGAGAGCTGTTCGGTGGGCGACCGCCAGTCAACCTTTAGCTTGGCTGACGTCAGGGCCCCGGACGCCTTGGGTCCCCTGGCCAGGATCGTGGCACTGGCCAGGGATTGCAGAAGTTGCTCCTCGATGCCCCACTTCTGCGCGGCGGCGAACCAGGTCCGGATTCCGAGCCCCGTGTTCGCGATGAGGTAGACGGGAGGTTCGGCGATCAAATCGAGGGAGACCTGGCGGAGAGCGGGCTCGTCGGCGAGCGGAACCGTGCGCATCGTCGCGCCGTGGATGACGTTCGCGCCGAGGCGACGGAACAGGACCGCCTGGTCTTCGGACCGGCGGTCGGCGGTGATGCCGATCGTGAACCCGTTCAGGACGTCGTTGCTCGCCACGCTCCATCCTCCCAGTCGCGGCAGCGATCGGTCCAGCCAACGTCGCGCGCCGCACGTGTGTAGCCTTTGTCGCTGTTGCTCCTCGGGTGTGAAGGGGAGGGTCGGATGGCAATGTTTGATCGACGGTCGAGGTCGATCGCGTCGTTGGCTGTCATCTCCCTATGTGGAACCGCATTGTTTGCTCTATCAGTCGATCGGAGCGAGCACCACAGCCCGGCGACGGCTCCGACCTGGCCTACCGCCCTCGCCGCTTATTCGGGCGGATCCGCACCTGTTGCGGTTGTCGCGTCGAGGACATGGGGTGGTTTCTGGGTGGCCAGCACCACGGGAACGGTCACCCCCGAGGGCGACGCCCAGTCCTTCGGAGACTTGTCCGCGTTGCAACTCGCGGCACCGTTGGTCGGGATGGCGCGGACCCCATCGGGCGCCGGCTACTGGCTGCTCGGTGGGGACGGGGGTGTGTTCACCTTCGGTGACGCGGGCTACTTCGGCTCGATGGGCGGCACACACCTGAACGGTCAGGCACTCCAAATCGCGAGCACGCCTTCGGGGAAGGGCTACTGGTTCGTAGCCCGTGACGGCGGCGTGTTCACGTTTGGCGACGCAGGGTTCTTCGGTGCGACCGGGTCGATGAGGTTGAACCAGCCGGTGGTCGGCATGGCTCCTACCCCGGACGGGGGTGGCTACTGGCTGGTCGCGCGCGATGGTGGCGTGTTCACGTTTGGCGACGCAGGGTTCTTCGGTTCGACCGGGTCGATGAGGTTGAACCAGCCGGTAGTCGGCATGGCTCCCACCCCGGACGGGCGTGGCTATTGGCTGGTCGCGCGCGATGGTGGCATCTTCACCTTCGGGGACGCCGCCTATTTCGGGTCGGACGGAGCGACGAGCGTACCGGCGCCAGTGATCGGAATGGTTGCCGGACCCGATAACAACGGCTACTGGATAGCTCTGGGCAATGGACAGCTCAGCGCTTTCGGTAACGCCCCCGACATGGGCACTCCGCCGGTTGCCGCGACCGGCTTCTCTCTGGTCGGCCAGATCGTAGGGTTGGACCCCGGTCACAACGGGGCGAACGGCGCCAACCCGGGGATCATCAATCAGCCGGTGTGGAACGGGCGTCAGTACGAACCGTGCGACACCGCGGGCACCGAAACCGGTGCCGGCTATACCGAGGCATCGTTCAACTTCGATGTGGCGGTTCGCCTCTCCCAGGTTCTGCGCGCCCTTGGAGCCACGGTGGTTCTCACAAGAAGCGACAACAACGGCGTCGGACCCTGCGTGAACCAGCGCGCGGCGATCATCAACGCGGCCCGGGCTGACGCCTCGTTGGACATCCACGCCGACGGCGGCCCCGTCTCTGGACGCGGCTTCACAATTCTCGAGCCCGTCGCCGATGGGCCGAACAACGCCGTCACCAATGCGTCAGCCCACCTCGCCGGCGAAGTGCGTGACCTGTTCGAAGCGGTCGGGAACGAACCGGTCAGCGACTACTACGGTGTCGGCGGTCTCGAGCCCCGTAACGATCTTGCCGCCTTGAACCTGACCACGGTTCCGAAGGCCTTCATCGAGTGCGCCAATATGAGCAACCCGACGGACTCGGCCAACGTTGCGAGCCCCAACTGGCGGCAGGGCGCCGCCGCCGCACTGGCCGAAGGTCTCTCCCGGTTCTTGATTGGCTTCGCCTAGTCAGGCTCGCTGACCTCAGGGAGCGATGGCCCAGACAGTCGTGACGCTCACGGTGACCTGCTGCGACCCGGCTTGCAGGGGAACAGCCGGCATCGCCGCCCCTGGCCGCCCTCCCGATGCAGTGCCGAGTGCGACCCCGTACGTTTGCGGGTAGGTAGGTGACTGCTGGTCGGTGATCGAGATCAGAGCGCCGAGGTGGGCTCCCGCCGCCGCGGCGAGCTGCTCGGCCTCCACCTTCGCGGAAGCCACCGCCGACTGCCGTGCGGACGCCATGTACGGATCGCTGCTCGACAACGAGAAGTTCACCATCTCCAAGCGCCCGGCGTCTCCCGCAGGCGCGAGCGCGTCGTCGATGATCGTTCCCGCCTTGCTGATGTCGTGGATCGTCGCGGTGACCTCGTCGGACGCCTGGTAGCCGTCGCTTTCCGGGTAGGCCTGTCCGAGCGACAGGCCAGTGGTCTGGATGTCTTTCGCGGCGACGCCGTCGTGCGCAAGAGCTTGTTGTACCTTGCCTGCGATGTCGTTGTTCTGAGAAAGAGCGCTCGCGGCGTGGGGTGCGGTAGTTGAGACGCCGATACCGATCGTCAAGGTGTCGGGCGCGCCGGTCACGGTCCCCGTGCCGACGGTCGTGATCGTGCCGGCCGACCCCGGCGAGCTGACGGCCGAGTCGTGGGTAGCAGCGAGTACCACTTGGTTAGGCGTCGCGGGTTGCCGGCCGGATCCTGAGTTATGGGTCGGTCCGCCGCACGCAGTGATCCCCAGGCACGCGGCACCGAACGCCAATAGAGCTGTGACGGTTCGAGTTTGGTTCATGCCCATTCGACGGAATATCCGCGTCCTGCAGTTCCCGGGCTACCGAAAATTTTCAGAAGTTCAGTAGGGGACTGTCGCGAGCACCTTGCAGCGTGAGTCGGATTCCACTACTGCACGATGTCCGTTCGGACTCAAGAAGACGAAGGCAACGGCCGGCGTTCCCTTCCAGACCAGAGTCGCTTCCTCGTCGAAAGTTCCGTCAAGGCTCGGCGGAGGTGTGCATGCTGTCTCACCGGGGGTCGGGCTGACCGCGGAGGCTGGGGCGGGGGACGAGGATCCAGCGGCGCTGCCACCAGCAGCGACGCCGCCGCCGGCGGCGCTGCCAGACGTCGCAGAACCAGTTGTGGCCTTGAGGGCGTTCACCAGCTGGGCCGCGCTGTTGACGGAGCCGAGAGCAATGAGAGGTGCTGTCGCGGCCGGCGGTGCTAACCCGAGGGGCGAGGCGGCCGGACCACCGGATCGGGCGGGAGGGAGTCTGGACGCCGGCGCTGCCGTGCTGGCATGTTGGCTCGTGTTTCCTCCGCCTCCGGAGACCAACGCGGCGGAAACCCCCGAGATCAGTGCCACTGCCGCAGCGGCGGCTGCGGCTCGGCTGATAACACGAACGCGGTGCCGCTTTCGCCGCAGGGCGAGGTCGACTACCGACGCCCCAGTCCTCTCGGTACCGTGAGTTTCGGCCCCCGACAGAGCCGCCTGAATGGCGGCTTCCCGCTGTTCAGCTGAGGCTTGTGGCCTTGTCGATACAGCTCGGCTGACTTCCTTCCAAGCGTCCCACCGGGCCCTGCAGCTGTCGCAGTGGGCGACGTGAGCCCGGTCGGTGTCGGAGCCGGCTCCGTCGATCAGATCGGAGAGACGCTCGTCGTCCAGGTGGTCGGCCTGGCGGCTCACTTCTCGCTCCTCGCCGGCTTGATCGAATCCGCGAGCATTCCCCGACCCCGGGCGATCCTTGACCGTACGGTTCCCGGGGGAAGCTTCAGCACCTCGCCGATCTCGGCGTAGTCGAGCCCGCACAGGTCACGCAGGACGACCGGACCGCGAAAGTCAACGGGGAGACCCTGAAGCGCCAGGCTGATATCCAGCTTGTCGTCTACCGAACCGACCGAATCCATCGTTGGATGGTCGAACGGCTGCCCGGGTTCATCGATGGAGGATGCGGCCCGGCGGGAGCGCCGGCGCAAGAGATCGACGGATGCGTTGTAAGCGATCCTGTAGGCCCAGGTCGAGAAGCTCGAGCGGCCATCGAAGCGATCCAGTCCTCGGACCACCGAGATCATTGCTTCCTGTGCGGCGTCGGCAGCGTCAGCGTCGTTTCCGACCAGCCGATGACACACCGCGAAGACCTTGTCGTAGTGATCGCGCAGGAGCGACTCCAGGGCGGAACGATCACCGCCTTGGGCGGCCGCGACCGTGTGGGAAGTCTCAACCGCCGGGTCGTCGGCGACTCTTTCCTCCCCCGTTTCGATGGGCAAAAGGCTAATGAAGGGAACTTGTGTCGGCGCGAAGCGCGAGGCATATACCGATTTAGACGCAGGGTAGGCCGCCCCCGGTTCCCGCCCCCGCTCAACTAACGGGTCTGGGGACGGCCCGTGATTCGCCGCGAAGCTGCCTCCCGAGCGCCATGGCCAACGGGATCGCGAGAGCACCGGTCGCAGCAATCGCCACGAACGCCCACGCAGGTTGACTCTGCAGGCCCTGAACGACCAGGGCGACGACGATGCCGCCTGCGTTTCCTGCCATCCAGAGGATTGCCGTGACCGCCCCGGCCGAGGGGCCTGCCCGGCGCTCCGCGAGCTCGAGGATTATGGGCAGGTCCGGAAGCAGAAGAAGACCCAGCAAGGGCAGCGCCACTGCGCCCGCCGCCACTCCTGGGGTTATCGCGAGAAGAAGGCACGAGAAGACTGCGGTCCCGGCGGATGCGAGCAAAACGGCGGCTTGAAGTCCCTTGGTTGCAACCAGCGGAGGTATGACAGCACAACCGGCGACCCCTGCGACGACCATGATCGTAAGAAGCGTGTCCGTTGTCCTCGACGAAACTCCGGCCGGCTTCAACAGGGTCTCCGCCCAGGTGGAGAAGGCGATGAACGCCCCGAATCCGACGAACACCAGCCCCGCGAGCGTTCTCAGGACCTTGTCGTCCCACAGTTCTCGCAACGCCCGTGAGGACACTTCGAGGTCGCTCCGCGGCGCGATCTCCCGAACCGGACCGTAGAGCGTGACCCCGAGCACGACGAACGCGACGACCGAGTAGGCGGCGCTGATATTCAGGATCCGGCCGAGCCCCGAGGCTCCAAAACCGAGGCCCAGCAGGAACGCTGCGACGAAACCGACGAACGTCCCGGCGGATCCGACTGCGATTCCGAGTGGACGGTCATCGGTGGCGAGATACCTCGAAGCCGTCCCGGTTATCGCATTCAGGATGGCGGGCTGACCCAGGGCGATGAGCATCTGGCCCGCCAAGATGACGGCGTAACGGTGGTCCACCGTGCGAACCAGAGCGCCGATCGCGGTCACTCCTCCCCCGGCCAGCAGGGCCGGTCGGAACCACCTATCCAGCGCCCTGCCGACCGGTATGGCGAACAAGACGTACAGCAACGGAAAGATCTCTGACAGCCACCCGATGGCCGACTTCGACACCCCCAAGGAGGTCGCCGTCCCGGTCGTGATAGGGGTGAAGTTGAGCCAGAGCATCTGGTTGGCCGATGCGACCAGCGCGAGGCCGATGACCGGGCCCCACCGGCTCCCGCCGTCTTTCATCCCCAGCGCCACGAGGGGACGTTAGCCAAGGATCGTCGCTGAATGCGCTGGGAGTGGGCGCCCAGCAGGCTTGGTCAGCCGACCGATCGGGAACCGGTGCCAGCCAAAACGACCCCAGATCTTTTTGGAAACGGTGTGTATCAATATCTAACCCGGCCTCTCTTAACCCAGCATCACGAAATAAATACATACAGGAAGGGTTAGGGGGCATGCTCAAGATGGGCGGTCTTTCTCGCTCGCGTCGCTTAGCGACTCGAGTTTTGGTAGCGGTCGGCCTCATTGCCGGTGCAGGAGGCGGGTTCGCGGCGATGCTGCCGGTTACGCCGGCGTCAGCAGCAGTCGGTACGACCCCGAGCACGGTCAATATCACTTCGAGCAAAAGTGACCCGAATAATCCGCCCGTCTACGGCGACCAGATCACCTTCACGGTGAGCGTGACTGGTTCCGGCGCCACCCCTACCGGGACCGTGACGTTCAGCTACACCAATGGGTACAACGGCAGCACGGTATTTCAGGTGACCTGCGGAGGCGCCGGCTCCGTCAATCTCAACACCGGAACAGCGTCATGCATCCCTGATACAGCGCTCCTAGCTGGGCCCGACACTGTATCTGCCACCTATTCTGGCGACCCAACTTACGCCGGGGGCAATGGCAGCGTCGCACAGCAGGTCAACCCACAGCCGACGACCATCGCCATTACTAGCTCACCGGCAAGCGCGACCAATTATGGGCAGGCGGCGGCTTTCACCGCGACCATCACCCCCCAGCCACCTGCCGCTTATCAACCGTCTACCAACGTGCTCCCGCTCGGCGGCTCGGCGAACTTCAACGCGAACGGAAATCATCTGGCGGACTGCGTAAATGTTCCGGTTGCTCACAGCAGCCCCTACACGTCGACCTGCACGACCCATGACCTGCCCAGGGCGACCGACTCGGTAACTGCCTTCTACAACAGTGACGGCAACTACGCCTCGTCACTGTCCCCTGGTGTTGCGCAGACGGTGAATAAGGCCGGCACAACCACGTCGGTCTCCCCGCCGGCCAGCACCTCCAACTACACCCAGCAGGTCACCATCACCGCGACGGTCACTCCGACCAACGCTGGAGTTTCCGGCCCAACCGGCACGGTGGGCTTTGCGGCAGGGGGCTCGAACCTGCCTGACTGCTCCGGGGCCAACGCCCCGACCTTGACCGGAATAGGAACCCCGCCTGCGCCGCCCTTCACGGCGACTTGCAACACCAAGGACCTTCCGGGTACCGCGGGCGTTGCCGGCGAGACGGTCACTGCCACTTACAGCGGAGACGGCAACTACTCCACCTCTTCGGGTTCGTCCAACACCAACGGATATGTGGTTCATCCCGCCTCGACAACCGTGTCCACTCCTACGTCCAACTCGAATCCCGGAGCAGTCGGCCAGCCCGTGACCTATTCGGCTGCCGTAACGCCTTCGGCTGGCACGGCCAACCCGTCTGGCACGATGAGCTTCTCGGACAACGGGTCTGCCATCCCGTCATGTTCGGGAGCAAACGCCCGCACGGTCTCCACGGGCCCAGCGGGAACGACCGCCACCTGTACCGTCACCTACGGATCCAAAGGCATGCACTCGATCACGGCCATTTACAACGGAGACAGCAACTACGCGCCGTCCTCGCCGTCGGGCGCCCTCTCGGAGAACGTGAACACCATTCCAAGCACCACGACGATCGCGGGTAACGGGCCGAGCCCCTCCACCTACGGGCAGTCGGTGAGCTTCACCGCCACAGTCACCCCGTCGAGCGGATCAGCGCCTACCGGGACGGTCACGTTCGCTGACGGCGGCACAGCGATTTGCTCGAACGTGCCGGTGTCTCCGAGCGGAAAGAACGCCACTGCGAGCTGCGCCACCAATGCCCTGGGGGCCGGCAAGCACACGATCACGGCCACTTATTCGGGGGACGGCAGCTACAGCCAGTCCACTTCAGCTGCCGGAGCGTCCCAGACTGTCGACCAGGCACCGACCACGACCAGCTTGACTTCGACGGTTTCGGCAGCGGCGGCGGGGCAGACCTTCACTGCCACGGTCACGCCGAACTCGCCGGTGCCGACAAGTCCGACAGGGAGCGTCGCCTTTGCCGACAACCAGGCGCCGATCGCCGGTTGTGCCGCACAACCTCTTGGGGCCGACGGCACCGCGACCTGCTCCGTCGGCAACTTGTCAGTCGGTAACCACTCGATCTCTGCGACCTACTCCGGTGACACCAACTTCGTGGGAAGCGCATCCGCACAGAACCAACTAGTTCAGGCTCACGGGTACTGGATCGTTGGGGCCGACGGCGGGGTGTTCAACTTCGGCCCTGGAGCGGGATACTTCGGATCGCACGGCGGGTCGCACCTCAACAGCCCGGTGGTGGGCATGGCTGCCACGCCCGACGGCCGTGGCTACTGGCTGGTGGCGTCCGATGGTGGGATCTTCAACTACGGAGATGCCGGGTTCTTCGGATCGCATGGTGGGTCGCACCTCAACAGCCCGGTGGTGGGCATGGCTGCCACGCCCGACGGCCGTGGCTACTGGCTGGTGGCGTCCGATGGTGGGATCTTCAACT
>DASUWA010000025.1 GCA_036378675.1 Acidimicrobiales bacterium | reverse complement strand
AAAGTGGCCGACGCTGACCCAGGTGTAGTGCAGCTTGGTCCTCTTGGGCAGACCTTGCTCCGCGAACCATGCCGCCTTGGCCGACACGGTCGTCGGCAGGAGATGGCCGGTCGCCAAGTACGACCAGATGATCCAGGGAGCGGCTCCGACCAGGGCAGCGCAAACCAGGATGAGAACTCGCCGGTATTCCCCGGCTCTTGCCAACTGCCACGACACCGCGACGATCAGCAGCGCTGCAAGCAGCCCCAGTTCGGGCCGGACGAACGGGGCCACGCCACTCAGAAGCCCCAGCCACACGATGTGACGCCGCTCGATCGCCAACGCAAGCAACCAGACCACGGTCGCCATTGCGAGTCCAGTTTCCATCCCGTTCAGCAGCTGGTATCCGATTGCCCCCGAGAGCAGGGCGACCACGACGGCGCCGACCGTCGACCCCTGCCCGATCCTGAACAGGCGTGCGAGCCGGACGACGCCGAGCACGTACACGAGGACGGCCAGCCACGACACCAGGTAGGAGGCCCACTCTCCTCCGATCGGAACGAGGAGCGTGAGCAGCGCGAGGTGAACCAGGCTGGTCTCTCCGTCAAGCGGAGACACCCCGGCATAGTTCGGATCGTGCCCGCCGTGGAGGATCAGAACCTGTGCGTCGTGAAGGGTGGTGTAACCGTCGTCGATCGGTAGAAGGGGATGCCCGTAAATCGCGGTGACGACGATGAAGACGGCGACCACGGCCGCCGCCCCGACGCCGTAAGGAGCGAGAACCTTGCTCCTCGTCTCGCGTAGGAGCGGTTCAACCGTCGATGGTGGGCCGCTCAACTTCTGTCCGCAACCGATCCTCGTCCGAGGCGTGACTGTCTTCGCCAGCAGCCGTCCTACGTTCGGCCGCTTCCTGCTCACGGACGATCATCTCGACTGCCTGGAGCGCAAGGCTCTCGGGACGGGGCCCATCCCAGTCGAGGTACCAGTGCCGTATGACAGTCGCATACCACGCTTCGCCCCCGGGAAAGAGACCGAACCGCGAGATCGTCCGCTGCAACCCGACCTGATCCGAGTACAGCAGCTCCACCGCGATCGCCTGCCCGTGGTCGATCTCGTCAGTGAGGGCAGCCCTCACAGGATCGTCCGGGTCACGCATCGCCCCTTGCCACATCCCGATATCGCCGGCTGGGATGTAGAGGTCCCGAGACTGGGGGCGGAAGTCCTCCAGAGAGGCGTGGGTGGGGAACTCAGCCGACGATCCGCCGCCCGGCCTGGCGGCCCACCCCTGGCACACGGCGATCCCGCTGCCGACATTTCTCAGGCTGATCGCCAGGTACACCGTGCCATCGATGTGCTCGACTGCCGCGCGGCCACCCTCGGCGCTCACCCAGTGGCCCCCGAGGAACGGGATCTTCTGCCTCGGATCGTCGAGCCGGGACGGTCCGAGCACGGGTCGTCTCTGCTCCTGGAGGGCGACTTCCGCAATCCGCGCCGTGCGATTGGACGAGCGAACCGCAGCGAAGGTGGCCACTGCCAGGACCAGCGTGCCGCCAGCCGTGGCCAGGGACGAGATCGTCGCCCAATCCACCGCGAGGAGGCTCATCGACCTCAGTCTGACAGCGCATCCTCCGTCACGCAGCCGATCCTCGAGAAGAATTTCACTAGAACTTTTCGGTCCTTCTGGGCGACGATCACCTTCTGCGTGGAATAATGCGCGGTCAGCACCGGACTTCCGCAGCCAGTGGGGCTCGCGTCCGGGACGAGGAGCGAAGGGAGGTTTCGCGCCGTCAAGGGGCGCTCAGTTGGCGATTGGACGCGACGGGGTGACGTTCCAAGTGCCTCGCTAGAAGGGCTATCTAATAGGTGTACGCATTGACGCTTCAAAGTCGGCCGGCCGCTGACCAGATATTGATGCTCATCGATGAGCGCAAAGAGGCCGACCAGATCGCAGCAGAACTTCACCGTCATGGCCAACCGGTCCAAATCGTGGAGGTCGAGCGCAGAACCGATTGGGTAAAGCGATAGCGCGGGTCCCATTAGGTTGTGGCTGTTGTCTGACAGCCAACCGACAGTTCGTTTCTTGCTCTCGGGACCCGACAAGCCGGGCCTTGTCGCCGGGGTAGCCGACTTCATCTTTCGGCGCGGCGGCGACGTCGTGCACGCCGATCAGCACACCGACACCGAAGTCGGTGCCTTCCTCCAGCGGGTCGAGTGGATCCCTGCGAAAGGAGAGGATCGGGCCGAGCTTCGCTCCGACACGGAGCGGCTAGCTACAGAACTCGGGATGCGTCTGACGATGCGGTGGTCCGACGACGACCGCCCATTCGCGATCCTTGTGTCGCAGCGGCCGCACTGCCTCTACGACCTTCTGGCCCGGTGGTACTCCGGGGAGCTCCCCGGGCGACTTGCCCTGGTCGTGAGCAACTACCCCGAGCACCGCGCGGTGACCGAGAGCTTCGGCGTCCCCTACCAGCACGTCCCTGTGAGCGAAACTGAACCCGCAGTCCAAGAACTGGCCGTAACAGAGCTTCTCGCAAACGAGGGTGTCGAACTCGTTGTGCTGGCTCGCTATATGCGAATCCTCTCACCCGGATTCATCGAGCAGTGGCGACACAGGGTCATCAACATCCACCACTCGTTTCTGCCCGCGTTCGTGGGCGCCCGCCCGTATCACCGCGCCCACGAGCGAGGGGTCAAGCTGATCGGGGCGACTGCGCACTACGCCACCGAACAGTTGGACGAAGGGCCGATCATCGAGCAGGACGTGGCGCGGGTCACCCACCGCGATGATGTCTCAGCGCTGATCCACGCTGGGCGCGACCTCGAGACGGTGGTCCTGGCCAGGGCCGTACGATGGCATCTCACCGACCGTATCTTGGTCTACGGGAACAAGACGGTCGTGTTCACTTAGGTGAGGGGTCAGCCCGATACTTGGCCGACCGGCACACCGCCATTCGACAGACCCAGCCGGCTGGCCATCTCGCCGTTCGGATACGGACGTAAGACGATACGTGTCCCGTTGCGCCGCACCTCTTGGGCGATGCTTTCCGCCTCCTCTTTGTCATCGACCAAGAGCACGATCGCAGCAGGATCCACCCTGCCCTCAAGCGTCAAAGCCCAACCCATAGCTCCTCAAGACTCCCTTGCCGTACGTCGAAGCCGGCGAGTTACGTTAACAGCGTGATCGCCCAGCCGTTCAAAGTAACGGGCCACCAAGGCCATTTCGATTGCCACCGGCACTGACACGCCGGCTGCGGCCAGTTCCGAAGTCAAACTCACGTGCAGGTCGTCGATTTCGTCGTCCCTGGCCCGGAGAACGTCAGCCCCGGCGACGTTGCCGCTTGCGTAAGCCTCACCGGCCACAGCCCACATCTCCGACCCTATGGTACCCATTTGTTGGATCAGGGTTCGCGCTCGCGGCGTGAGCCACTTCGACAATCCCTGGACCGCGTGGGATGCGATGTGCTCCGCCAGATCACCACTTCGCTCCAGCTCGGGCAGGATGCGTAGGATCAAGAGAAGACGATGCTGTCGAGCGGCATCCGTGTTCGGCTGATGGGTCAGCTCGTCTACGACTGCCTTCTCGGTCCTTGCGTGCAGGGCGTCGATTAGTTGGTCGCGCTGAACGAGCGATCTCGCCGCTTCCCGATCCCCCGCCAGAAAGATCTCGGTGGCACTGCTCACCGCGTCGCGCACGAGCGCGAACATCTCGATTACCGGCTCGTCCAGCGGATCGACGGTCTGTGACATGGCTGGGATGTCGATCTCGGGAGCTCCCACCACCCCGATCATCTGACGCCCCCCGGCGGTGCCGCCGATTCGACCTCATCACCCATGCCTAGTCGACCGTCGATATCTGTCATCACCGCATCACCTCTTCGCGTCCACTCGGTCTGAGGCTCGATTCTTAGGCAACCTTCCCCTTCGGCGGAAGAGGAAAACCTGGGGACGTTCCTGGGGATCTCGCGCAGGGGACCGAAGTTCATCCTCCGTTTAGCTGGATTCCACTCACTTGACAGACTCTGGCCTAGCCGTCCTGGTTCCCGACAGGATGCTTGAGGAGGAACTGCGTCACGTTTCCCCCGTCGCGGAAGACCTTGAGGGCCTCGGAAGTGCGGTTGGCTTCGATCTCGGAGGCGTTCGGTCCGGCCGCCGGAGGAGTGAATTGGGAACCGTAGATGCTGTGATACAGCGCGTCGTCGAATAGGTGCTGGGGAACCAGGTCGACCACGTTGTATGGAAGGACCCCATCCATTCCCGGCGGCGAAACGAGGGTGGTTGCGTCAAGCGACGTGCGCGGAGCGACCGCACTATAGGCCGTTAGGTCGGGAGCCTGGTCCGATGGGACGAAGCAGTCGTACATGGGTTCGGCTAGCCCGTCGTTGAGGGAGAGCGGTCGTAGCCCCAGGATCATCTCCGCACTCCGCAATGCGGAGTACTGGTCGTAGCGGGTGTGAACGACGACGCCGTGCTTTGTCCACGGCGAGATTACGTAGGCCGGCATCCGGTGGGCGTCGACATGATCGGCACCGTCCTGCGAATCGTCCTCGACGACGAAGATGGCCGACGAGGACCAGATCGGAGAGTGGCTGATGAGATCGACGATCTGGCCGAGTCCGAGGTCGTTGTCGGCAACCAACGAAGCCGGAGTCGGATAGTTGGCCTGCACCCCGTTGGTGTGGTCGTTCGGAAGCGTCAGATAGGTGAACGAAGGAACGGTTCCGGCCGCCACCTGACGATTGAAGTCGGCTTGGAAAAAGTCGAACCGGCTGTTGGAAACGTCCGCGTTGCCGGCGGGGCCGAGGGTTCCGGAGTCGGAGTCGCACGCGATGTTGTGGTCGGTGGGCGTTACCGGGACGAGCCCGGCGTTGTCGCAACCGAAGAAGAGCGGGTAGCCCCCGACGAACCCCGCCTGCGACTGCGCATAGGTGGGACGCCCGTCGTTTCCTTGGGGAGTGTCACCGGCGTTGAACTCACCGAAGTTCTGGAAGCTGACACCTTGCCGGACTGCTTGGTCGAATATGAAAGCCTGGGGCGGCAGGGTGACCGGATCTTGGCCGAAGTTCACGGCCCTCCCTCGGCCTGAGTAGTTGGCGTGCAAGGCTCGCTGTACGAAGTCCGTCACGTAGCCGCCTGTGGTGATGATGTGACCGTCGACGGAAACCTGGCTGTCGGCGTAGAAGTTGTCCATGAGAGGGAACATACGAGTAAGGGCGTGCGCGTTCGGGGTGACTCCGCCTGCCGGGCCAGCGACGCCATTGTCATCGAACAACTCGAGGCGGGGGTCACCGTTCCCTCGGGAATCGCTTCCGAAGATCTGGTCGTAGGTACGGTTCTCTTTGACGATGTAGAAGACGTGCTTGATCTGCGCACTCGGCCCACCACCTGGTGATTCAAGCGGCGTGTCGAGAGGTGCCGGGGTGTAGTCGGCCGGACGGACTTCTTTGTCCACTATTTGACCGAGGTGCGCCGCATCAGCGTCACTCGGAGTGTCGAGAACCCCAACCCGCCCGAGAAGCATTTCCATGTCGTACTGCCCGTAGGGCGCGTTCTGGCTGGCGGCGAAGTTCTGCCCGTACTGCGGGTTCGGGCCCGCGCCCAACCCTTGCGCCGCAAGCCAAACGAGATGTCGTTCGTCGGGTGTGACCGCCACCGCGGTCGGGTACGCCGCGGTTGGGATTCGCCCGATGAGCTTGCCGTCCGACAGGCGGAGAACTGCGACGGCGTCTTCCCCGGCGTCAGCGGAATACAGCCTGCTCCCGTCAGGTGATTTCGCCAGGGCCACCGGCGCGGTGCCGATACCGCCAACCCGGCCGACCGAGATCGCGCCGGCAACGCTCAGTGTCTGAGTGTCGATCTCGGCAACGAGGTCCCGGTTGGTCACTGCGACGTAGAGCCGGTGCGCCGCGGCATCGAGCGTCATCCCCTGCGGATGGGCGTTCTGGTCACCAATGGGCCCTCCCAAGCCGGCGACCGTCGATGTCACCGCCGCAGAGGCGAGGTTGATCACGCTGACCGTTCCGTCGTATTCGTTGCTGACGTAAGCAGTAGTGCCATCGGTCGCCACGCCGAACGGGTAGCGGCCGACCTTGATCAGCTTCGACGTCCCGCTGGCGAGATCGACGATGGCGACTTGATCGGCCTGATTGAGGGCCACGACGAGAGTCTTCGAATCAGGCGTCACCGCCAGGCCGATCGGCCATCCGAGTCCCGACGAAGGTCCCGGTCCGGGCGGCTGGTAGATAAAGGAAACCGGATTGGCAGACTCCATCTGACCGGTTCCCCCGCTCGTCGCCGGTAGCTGGATCGGGCTCTGCTCGGTCGCGTGGCCGCTACTTGGGTCGACACTGAAGACGTGAATGGCGTCACCCTGATTGGCCTTCGTCGGGCCTGCAGCCGGGATCACACCCTGTGGCTCGCCCGACACGTACGCACGGGTTCCGTCAGCGGAAAACGCGATCCCGCCGGACGCGCCTGGAAGTGGCAGAACCTGGACGACGTTTCCGGTGGTTAGCGATACGACGTTCACGTCGTCGTGGCCGTACCCAGAGTCCACCGCCCAGAAGTAGCGCCCATCGGGCGTCAGCGCTCCCCCGGTAGGGAAGTCCCCCACAGCCGTCGTGCGCCCGTCAGGCTCGAGGACCCGTCCGTTGGGCATCATGCCCGTACTTGGCCCGACGATCGACGGAATGACGGCGAATGCGGCGGGACCGATCAGCAACCCGGCAACACAGAGGACGATGGCAACGAGACGCTTGGTCACGCGGGCGCTCTTCGTTCCGTCTCCCTTCCAATCCTTCTGGTCTGTGATGACGTCAGCTGAAAGTCCACTCGGCTTTACCCAAGAGCAACACTCACGACACAACCGCGACAACTTCAGTTGCCACCATGGGAACGGCTTGTAAGTCCGGAGGTGACAGATTGCAGCTCCTACGACGTTTGAATGATTGTCACGTGCCAGACTCGGCGCTCTTTGCGGGATGCACTCCGCGCGAACGTCGTAGTCTTCAACGCCTCGGCACTGGTGTCCGCGTCCAGGCAGGTACCACCCTCACCCCGGAAGGGCATCCCGGGAAAGAGTTCTTCGTGGTGGAGGACGGCAACGCCATGTGCTCTGTGCGCGGCACCGAGCGAGCCCGTTTCCAGGCCGGGGACTTCTTCGGGGAGATGGCACTGCTGGATGGCGGCCCCCGAACCGCAACTGTGACGGCCGAGACCTCGATGGACCTGGTCGTATATAGCTTGGTTGAGTTCAGGGAGATGCTGGACAGCTCCGCTTGCATCCAGCGGCGTCTGCTGGTCGAGCTGGCCCGCCGTCTACGAGTAGCCGACGCCGCCGCGTGAGATAGCCGGCGGCCGGGATCAGAGCCGCTTACTCGGGCGGTGCAGATTCATATAGCCTCCGCCGCCATGTTGACACGCCTACCCCGAGGTAAGGCCCACCGAATGGCTGCTGCAGGTGCCGTGCTCGCAGTCGTGGCCGGTGCCTGCTCGTCCAACTCCTCTTCCACAACGTCCAATACCTCCAACCCGTCGGGTAACCCGAGCTCTTCGACCGCATCCTCGAGCCCGTCCACCACCCCGGCACCCCTTGGTGCCGCGTCGGCGGGAGTCAACGGAATCGCCAGCATCCCTTCCGGCGAGGCGTCGCCGGCTGGGACGTTCGGGAAGCGGCCAACCGTCATCGTCCCGTCGGGCACCCCTCCCACCCAGCTGGAGGCGAGCGACCTGATAGTTGGAACGGGTGCAACCGCGACGGCCGGTCAGACAGTAACCGTCCAGTACGACGGGTACTCCTGGACGACCAAGAAGGAGTTCGACGCTTCCTGGAATCGGGGCCAGACGTTCAGCTTCCCTCTCGGTCAAGGCCAAGTCATCCAGGGGTGGGACCAAGGAGTCGCAGGGATGAAGGTCGGTGGCCGCCGGGAACTGATCATTCCGCCGAATCTGGCGTACGGGTCTCAGTCGCCGACACCGGCCATCGCTTCGAACGACACCCTCATCTTCGTCGTCGATCTCGT